>JAZFZX010000356.1:0-11465 GCA_036444135.1 Kiloniellales bacterium
CGATCCTCGCGACCATCCGCGATGCGGGTATCTCGCCGAGGCAACGCCAAAAGCTCACCAAGGAGCTTCAGTACTGGGTCAAGACCATCAACCGGAATTTCCGCACCGGCGGCCTCAACGTCATTACCGCCTGTCCCATCTGGGAGAACGGCGGCCAACAAGCGGTGAAGAAGGAGTTCGCAAGGCTCCATAAGCAATTGGGGTGATCGGACGGGCGGACCGTCGGGCGAACCGGCGGGCGGACCTGAGGATCGTGGACTTAGCGCCGCCGCGGGCCCGGTCTTCGTCGGGTGGCGGATTGGCTCCGAAATCAGCCCAAACCGGGCACGGGGAGGTATTTTTTGACGGACCTGGCTCGCGACAGGTGCGAGTTAGTCCGTCCGTTGGAGATGCCTCCAAATGGCAAAAAAAGCACTGATTGCCGTCGTTATCTTCTATCTGCTGGGCGTGTTCGGCGTCACCGCGGGATATCTGTCGCAAAACTGGGAGAGCGGCTGGGGCGCGGGCGATCAGTTGGCAGACGCGCTGCGGATCGGCGTTTCCTGGCCTGTGGCCATCGTCGACCTGATCGCGGGCACTTGAAGGCGGCCCGCCGGAGTGAGGCCTTTCTTTTGGGTTAGGCCGAGTGGGCAATTGTTCCTATTGTTGAAGGTTCCTAAGATTAAAGCCGCAAGGCACCAGAAAATCATTCTACGGCCCGGTGTCTTGAATTGACCACGCGCCCGAGGACATTTGTCACTTAGATGCCGATCTGGATATTCTTCACGCTCGTATTCTTGCTGGTTGGCGTCGATTATCGCGGCGTTTTCCCATTCATGTTCTTGCTTGCGGCCTTGGTTGTATCCGTCGGCTACCGCAAGCCCAAGGTGTCGGTGCCAGTTGCTGCGTCGTTGATCAGCGTCTATCTCATCATGGCCGCTACAGTCGGGGTCATCTTCGCGGCGCAATAGATCCCTCTTTGCTAAATCCGCTCATGCACCCTCAGCCAGGCGGCGTATGAGATCGGAGGCGCTGTGAGCCAACGGCCGACGAGATCGGCTATTTCTACGTGGCTGCGTTCCTGGCCGAGATCGAGCCCGACTACGAGAGATATCTCGATCCTATTGAGAAGAGGCAGCGGCTGGTGCTGGCGGTTCGAGGCAAATGGCCGTCGATGACCGCGCCCGAGGCTTCTGCCTTAAAAAGCGAAAATTGGAACGTGGCCGCAGAGGTGACCGGTTTCCCGGCGTGAGGCTTTCCCGCATGGCCGCCGGGTTGCGCGCGCCAGAATTCTTGTCATGATGGAGGCATGTGGTACGTGATTCGCACCGGGCTGTTCCTGCAATATTTCGTCCTGGGAATGGGGCCCCTTTTCGCGTCCTGAAGATCCTCGCCTCGCAAGCATCGCGAGACGGTCCCGCCCCCGCCGGTTATCTCCCCAGATCCAACGGCCCCGCCATAAAGGGGCTGGCCGGCCAGCTGGCATCCCAATCCTCCCATGCCAGGGTCATGCGGGCCTGATGTTCGTCCTTCTTCATCTGTACTTTCATGTCCTCGAGGTTGTCGAATTTCAGCTCGGGGCGTTGATAGTCCACCAGGGCCACACGCATGTAGTGCCCGTAGAGATCTTCGTCGAAGTCGAACAAATGGACCTCTAGCAGCGGCGGACCGCCGCCCACGGTCGGGCGCACGCCCAGGTTCGCCACGCCGGCGTGCCAGCGCATGTCGCCGCCCTGTTCGATCGCGGCACGCACGGAATAAACGCCGAAGGCCGGCAGCAGGACTTCTCCTAGCTCGATATTGGCCGTCGGGTAGCCGAGCTTCTTTCCCAGGGCCTTGCCCTTCTGTACGCGGCCCTCGATCTCGAAATAGCGTCCGAGCAGCAGCGCCGCGCGGGTCGGATTGGCTTGCCGCAGATAATCCCGGATGAGGCTCGAGGAATAAGGGTCGCCGCCCGGCCCACGGATCCGCTCTATGGCGGTGACGTCGTAACCCTGCACCCGCCCGACTTGCCGCAGCAGGTCGATGTCGCCCTGTCGGCGGTGCCCGAACCGGAAGTTATCGCCCACCACCACGTGCCGGACGCCCAAGCCCTCGCTCAGGACCTCCGTGGCGAAAGCTTCGGCGCTCACGCGCGACAGGGCTTCGTCGAAGTGCAGCACCACCAGCAGATCGACGCCGAGCGTCTGGATGAGGTGCGCCCGGATACGGAAGGGCGTCAGCCGGAACAACGGCTGGTCGGGGGAAAAAAAGCTGCGCGGATGCGGCTCGAAGGTCAGCACCGCCTGCGGTGCACCCAATTCCCGGGCGAGCCGGCCGGCCTTGCCGATGACCTCCTGATGGCCTCGGTGAATGCCATCGAAATTGCCAATGGCCACGACGGAGCGCTTGAGGTCTTCGGGGACTTCCTCGTAATGGCGCAGCACCTGCATGGCAGTCTCGCTCTTCAGGGGCGCCGAGGGCTCCGCGCCGCTACCAAGCTACCCCGGCGAGGCGGCGGTGGGTAGGCCCGGATGCCTGCACCGGCAAGGTGTCACCCCCGTGTGGGCGGCCCACCGCGGCGCCAGACGGCCGATGCGCGGTGGATGACTTCCCCGATCACGCCCCGGGGAAACAGAACCACGCTCAGGATGAATAGAACACCCAGAGCCAGCAGCCAGTATTCCCCCAGCGTCTCCGACAAGGCGTTCTCGACCACGCGCACCAAGATCGCGCCCAGGAAGGCGGCCAGCAGCATCTCGCGCCCGCCGACGGCCACCCAGATGAGGGCCTCGGTGGACAGGCCGAAGCCGATCAGCGGCGGCGAGGCAAAGGAAAACTGGGTGACGAAAAGGGCGCCGGCCAGGCCCGCGACGGAAGCGCCGAGCGTGAAGGCGGTCAGCTTGTAATCGGCGGTGTCGTAGCCGTGGAACTCCGTGCGCTCCTGATCTTCGCGAATCGCCCGCAGCACCGTGCCGTAGCGCGAGCCGACCAGCGCTTGCAGGCCGGCGTAAACCAGGACGGCCACGGTCAGCGTGAAATAGTAGAGCGGCACCGGCTCCCACAGCCCGGCGCCGGCACCCAGCAGGTCAAAGCGCATGGGCGGTACGTTCATCAGGCCGTTCAGTCCGCCGATGTAATCCCAGTTGGCGGCGAGCCGCTCGGCCACCACGCCGATCGCCAGCGTCACGATGCCGAAATAGGCGCCGCGCAAGCCGCGCCCATAGAACAGGAACCGCCCGAGCAGATTGGCGACTGCCGCCGGAAGCAGTACGGCGAAGACAAGGCCGAGATAGCTGGACGGCGCATGTTCCAGGCCCGGCACCATACCCAGCGTGACCACGCTCATGGCATAGGCCCCGAGGCCGAAGAACACCGCCTGGCCGAAGCACAGCAGGCCGCACTGGCCCCAGATGAGGGCCAGGCTGACCGCGAATATGCCGTAAGTGAAGTACTGCGCGAGCTGGCTGACCAGCCAATCGCTGAGCACCAGAGGCGCGAGCGCGAAGCTGCCCCACACGACAAAGGCCAGGACCGTCTCCGGCGCGCGGCGGACGGGCGCGCTCATCGCCGCATCCAGCGTCCGGCGATCCCCCGCGGAAACAGGCGGATCACCACGATAGCCATCACGAAAACCACGATCTGCGCCACCACGGGCGACCAGAGGTTGGCGGCCAGGGTATCGGCCCCGCCGATCACCGAGGCGCCCACGAGGGTGCCGGCGAGGTGCCCCGCGCCGCCCACCAGAATCGACAGGAAGGCGGGAACCAGAAAGCCCAGCCCCATCTGCGGATCGACGCTCATGATGGGCGACATGACGGCGCCGGCCAGGCCGGCCAGGGCCGCGCCATAGGCGAAGGTCAACCGGTCGAGCCGGCGCGTGTTGATGCCCAGACAGGCCGCCATGTCGCGGTTTGCGATGACGCCGCGCGCGGCCAGACCGAAGCGCGAGCGGAAGAAGATCAGGAACGTGGCGAGGATCACCAGCAGCGCGACCGCCATGATGAACAGGCGATAGACGGGATAGGTTAGTTCGAAGAGTTCGATGCCATAGGGCAAGGGCATGGAGACGGTATGGGAGGCCGGCCCGAAGGCGATGACGACGGCCTGCTTGATGGCGATGGACAGGCCCCAGGTGGCAAGGATGGTGTCCAGGAAGCGGTGATAGACGTGGCGGATCACCAACTCCTCCAGCACCAGGCCGATGAGGCCGACCACGATGGGGGCCAGCAGCAGCCCCAGCCAGAAATGGCCGCCCAGGCCCTCGACCAGCACCACCGTGTAGGCGCCCAGCAGGAACAGCTCGCCGTGGGCCATGTTGATGACGTTCATCAGCCCGAAGATGATGACCAGGCCCATGGCCACCAGGACGATGGCGAGGATGAAGTTGCTGGCGTCCAACGCCAGGATGAGGATCTGTTCGAGGCTCACCGCAACGCCCCCCTAGAGCGCCAGGTAGCGCTGCAGAATCGCCGGGTCCCGCCGCACCTCGTCCACACCGTGCCGCGCTACGACCTGCCCTTCCTCGATGAAGGCGCAGTCGGCAGCCAGCTCGCAGACCAGATCGACGTTCTGCTCGACCAGCAGGATCGACAAGCCCTGCGCCGCCACGATGCCGGCGAGAAGGTCGGAGATCTCCTCGACGATAGAGGGTTGAATCCCTTCCGAGGGCTCATCGAGCAACAGCAGCTTCGGTTCGCTTACCAGGGCGCGGGCGATGGCCAATAGCTGCTGTTGGCCGCCGGACAGGGTACCGGCCTTGTGCGAGAGACGCTCGGCCAGCAGCGGAAACTGATCGAGGACCGTTGCCGGGATCACGTGCTGTGACCGGGGACGGCCCAGCCGCCCCAGCAACAGGTTCTCCTCCACCGTGAAGTCGCCGAAGATCTCGCGCCCCTGCGGCACGTAGGCCATGCCCCGGTGGGCGATCTGGTAGGGCTTGAGCGCGGTGATGTCTGCCCCGTCGAAGCGGATCGACCCGGCGGCCACCGGCAGCAACCCCATCAAGGTGCGCAACAAGGTGGTCTTGCCCATGCCGTTGCGCCCGAGCAGGGCGGTAACGCGGCCCGCCGCGACGTCCAGGGCGATGCCGTTGAGCACCCGGCCGCCCTGGTAGCCCGCGCAAAGGTCCCGAACCGACAGCATCACCGCCCCTTGCCCAGGTAAGCCTCGCGGACCCGCGGGTCGGCGCGGACCTCCTGATAACTGCCCTGGCACAGAAGCTCGCCGCGCAACATGACAACGGTCGGGCAGGCCAGGCGCTCGACGAACCGCATGTCGTGCTCGATCACGATGATGGCCGTGCCGGTTTCGCCGTGAATGCGCACGATCAGGTCCACGGTGGCCTCGGTTTCGGCAGGCGTCATGCCGGCCGTCGGCTCGTCGAGCAGCATCAGCCGTGGCCGGCTGGCCAGCAGGGCCGCGATTTCGAGCCACTGCTTCTGGCCGTGCGCGAGGCTGCGCGCCGGCGCGTCGATCTTTTCGGCGAGGCCCACCATCGCCAGCAGCCGCTCGATCTCGCCGGTTCCCCGGCCGCCATTCAACAATCCCCGAAGCCCGCGGCGGCCGGCTTGCGCAAACAGCGGCACCGCCAGATTTTCGTGGACGGAAAGCGCCGGATAGACCGCCGGCACCTGGAACTTGCGGCCGATGCCAAGGCGGGCGATCTCGTGCGGCCGCAGGCCGGAAAGCGCGCGCCCTTCGAACTCGATCCGGCCGGATGTGGGCCGATACCGCCCCGTGATCAGGTTGAACAGGGTCGTCTTGCCGCAGCCGTTGGGGCCGATGATGCAGGTGAGCGCCCCCTCGTCCAGACGCAGATCGAACCCGGAGACCGCCCGCAGGCCGCCGAAGTCCTTGGTGAGGTCTTGGATTTCGAGGAAGCCGCTCACTGCTGACCCTGTTCCCGATCCGGAGTCCGACACGAACCCCTGCCTGAGACTGCACTAACCGCTCGGGCCATGCCAATCAAGCAAACGACGGATCGAAGAGAATGGCCGATGCGGTCCCGGCCGGTCAGGCCGCAAAGGCCTCCGAGGTGATGATCGACACGCCGTGCAAGCGCATCTCCTCGTTCGCGGCGTCGAGCGAGCCCTCGAGATCGATGGCCCGGCAGGCATCCGCGATGACCGTCGCCTCAAATTCCTCGCGGCGCGCGTCCACGGCCGACCAGCGCACGCAGAAATCGGTGGCCAGCCCGCAGAGATAGACGTGGGTGAAGCCTCTCTCGCGGAGGTATCCGGCCAGCCCGGTGCTGGTGACATGGTCGTTTTCGTATAGGGCGGAGTAGGAATCGATGTCGCGGCGAAAGCCCTTGCGGACCACCAGCTCGGCCTGGGTCACGTCAAGATCGGAGTGAAAGGCGGCGCCGTCGCTGCCCTGCACGCAGTGGTCGGGCCACAGGACCTGAGTCCCGTAAGGCAATTCGACCGTCTCGAAAGGCGCTTTGCCCGGGTGGGAGGAAGCAAACGAGCTGTGCCCCGGCGTGTGCCAATCCTGGGTCAGCAGCACATGCGGAAACGCGTCCATCAGCCGGTTGACCAGGGGAACGATCTGATCGCCCTCCGGTACAGCCAAAGCGCCGCCGGGGCAGAAATCGTTCTGGATGTCCACCACCAGAAGAACGTCGTTTTCGCTCGGCCGTATCGCGTCGCTCACGTCCGCCGCTCCGGAAAGCCCACCGCGTTGGTCTGCCTACGCGCAGCCGGCCTCGGGGGCCAAGCTGCCCAGCGGCCGGACCGTCTCCAGGCCCGCGCCCTCGGTCTTCGCCAGGTACATGTTCAAGGTCACATGGTGATCACCGCTGCCGACCGCGACCGGGCCGGTTGGCGATTGGATGGTCAACCCCTCCATGCCGTCAACCGCGGCCTCGCGGTCCACGCGCCCGCTTCGCTCCAGCCCCGCCTTCAAGGCCATGAGCGCATTGTAGTGCGTCATGACGTAATGGGAGATGGTGACGTCGGCGCCGGCGTTGGCGCGAATGCGCCCCACGAAATCGCGCACGCCCGGCTCGTCGCTCGACGAGACCAGCGGCACCGTGACCCACATGTTCTGTCCCTTGCCGGACCCGAAGGCCCCCAGATAGGCCTCGGAAAAGCCGAGGAAGGCGACCGTCAGTTGCTTGAGCAGGCCAAAGTCCTCGGCCTGCTTGATGAAGGTGATGCCGTCGGCGCCGGGCAGCGCGAAGACCAGCACCTTGGCGCCGCTGTCGGCGACGCGCCGGATGACCGGCGCGAATTCCTTGACGCCCCACGGCGTGAATTCCACGCCGCGCGTTTCGCCGCCGAGCCCGGCCACGATGGTCTGCGCGGTTTCGAACATGCGCTGTGGCCAGATGTAGTCGGCGCCGAACATGTAATGACTGGTGCCTGCCGTCTCGTGCATGTGGGGCAGCAGCTTGGCCAGCTCCTGGTTCGGCACGGTGTTGAAGCAGAAGATGTAGCGCCCGCAGGCGCCGCCCTCGTAGTTGGTCGCATAGAGCAACGGTGTCTTGAGACGATCATGGGTCGTCGCGATGGCGTCGCGGGCGTTCGAGGTGATCGGGCCGGTCACCGCCACCACCTCGTCCCGGCGGATCAGCTTGGTCGTCCGCTCGACCGACGTCTTGGGGTCCGTCTTGTTGTCCTCGTAGAGGATCTCGACGGGATGATCGAGGATACCGCCAGCCTCGTTGATTTCCTTGATCGCCAAGTCGAGCCCCAGCTTGGCCTGGTTGCCGAAAAGCTCCAGCCCGCCGCTGAACGGCTGCACGGCGCCGATCTTGATCGTCTTCTGCTGTGCGATGGCGGGCGTCGCCAGTGACGCGGCCCCGGCGGCCAAACCGGTCGCCGCTGTGTATTTGAGAAATGCGCGACGTGCGTATCGCTTCATGTGCCTCAATTCCTCCACAGCGAGATCTTCCGGCGGGTCATGATTCACCGCGCGCACGATGCCCGCAACGACTTTCTCGCCGCCCTGTCCGCACCCGAGAGCAGCCCCATGGCCTAACGCGACCAAGATTCGTGGCGCGCCACCGAATCGGCGCTTGCCAGCGGGCGCGCTTGGATTATCTTCGGGCCCACCGATCTAGCTATGTGGTGGTCGGTAGAGGGAGAGGAGTTGCGCGATGGTGGTCACCGAAACCGAGACCGGCGCCCAGGCGGAAACCACGCGGGCGCACGGCGTGTGGGCGCCGGCGCTGACGCCGCTCGATGCCGACCTCGTGCCCGACGCGGCGCGCTTTGCGGCGCACCTGCGATGGCTGCTCGACAACGGCTGCCACGGCGTCGCGGTGTTCGGGACGACCGGCGAAGCCACCTCCTTTTCGGCCGACGAGCGCATGGCCCTACTGGACGCCGCGCTGGCCGCCGGCATTCCGCCAGGCCGGCTGATGATCGGCACCGGCTGCTGTGCGCTCACCGACACCCTGCGGCTGACCCGCCACGCGGTGGAGGCCGGCTGCAACCGGGTGCTGATGCTGCCGCCATTCTATTACAAGGGGATGAGCGACGAGGGGCTGTTCGCCAGCTACGCCGAGGTGATCGAGCGGCTCGGGCGCGCCGATCTCGAACTCTTCCTCTATCACTTCCCGCGCCTGTCCGGCGTGCCCATCACGCCCGGCCTGGTCGAGCGCATGTGCGCCGCCTATCCCCAGGTCGTGCACGGCGTGAAGGACAGCTCGGGCGATGCCGCGAGCACCGCCGATTTCATCGCGCGGTTCCCCGATCTCGCCATCTTCCCCGGAACCGAAATGCTGCTGCTGGCGGGCCTGGAACAGGGCGGCGTGGGCTGCATCACCGCTTCGGCCAACGTCAACGCGCCGGCGGTCCGCCGGGTCTACGATGCCTGGCGGTCGGACAGCGGCGAGGCCGCCGCGCTTCAGGAAACCATCAGCGCCCACCGGGTGGCGCTGCAATCGCAACCGCTGATTCCGACGCTCAAACGCCTGGTGGCGCGCGAGCGCGATGATCCGGCCTGGCTCATCATGCGCCCGCCGCTCAGCCCCATGAACGAAACCGCCGCCGCCGAGCAGGACGCGGCCTTGGCCGCCGCCGGTTTCGTGTTCGGCGCCTAGGGCGCGGTCCAGCAAAGACCCTGGCGCGCACCGTCAGCCGGGCTAGAGTAGAGGCGCGGGCCGCCGAGCCGCGCCGTGGAGGACAGCGCCGTGATCGTCGAACAGATCTGGACCGACAACGCCTATCGCAACTTCAACTATCTGATCGCCTGCCCGGACAGTGGCGAGGCGCTGGCCATCGACCCGTTGGACCACAAGAAATGCCTGGCCCAGGCCAAGGACAAGGGCTGGCAGATCACCCAGATCCTCAACACCCACGAGCACGGCGACCATACCGGCGGCAACCGGAAGATGATCGATGCCACCGGCGCCAAGCTGCTGGCCCACGCCAACGCCCGCGACAAGATTCCCGGCATCGACCGGGGCCTCGCCGCCGGCGACGTGATCCGGGTCGGCCGCACGGTGGAGCTGGAGGCCCTCGATACGCCCGGCCACACCATGAGCCACGTCTGCCTGCTGTCGCACAGCGAGCGGCCCGCCCTGTTCTGCGGCGACACCCTGTTCAACGCCGGCGCCGGCAACTGCCACAGCGGCGGCCATCCCGTGGAGCTTTATCACACCTTCACCGGCCAGCTGGCGAAGCTGGGCGACGACACCATGATCTACCCGGGCCACGACTACATCGCCAACAACCTGCGCTTCACCCTCGACCGCGAGCCCGACAATGCGCGCGCCGCCCAACTGCTCGCAGAGATCGAGGATCAAAACCCCGATGACGCGCTGGTGACGAGCCTGGCTTTGGAGAAGGAGATCAATGCCTTCTTCCGGCTGCACAGCCCCAGCGTGATCGCCACGTTACGCGAGGCGTTTCCCGACCTGCCCGCCGAACCCGATGCCCAGACAATCTTCGTGAAGTTGCGGGAATTGCGGAATTCCTGGTAGGCGAGGCCCATCCGGGCGAGCCCTGTTAACCCATTGAAAAGCATTCATCGTCTATGACCGGGGGTCATGGACGAACGTCTGGAAACCTGGATCGCCGCGGAGCGCCTGATCGTCAAGTACGGCCCGGAAGCCGAACGGGTCGCCGAGGACCATGCGCAATCCGCACGCCACGAGGGCAACAGCGGCAGCGCCGACATGTGGGCGCTGATCCAGGGCTGCGTGCGAGAGTTGCAAGCCGGCCGCGGCGTGCGAGATTCCCTCGGCCGAAACCGTGCGAGTCTGCCCCCGGGCTAGGCCACGTCCGGATAGCCCGCGGCCGTCGCCGCAGCCTCCATATCATCGATCACCCGATAGGCCGACAGCGGCAGCAGTTCGACTCCGGCCAGGCCGAGCACCGAACGGGCCGCGTCGAGATCCGGGTCGCCCACGGCCTGCTGCAGACCCTCGCGCAGGCGGGCCAACAGGGCGTCGTCCGCCCCGCCCCGCGTGACATAGGGCAAGCCTGGTGCCGGCTCGCTCTCGCCCAGCACGCGCAGGCCGGCCACCGCTGCCGGCTGGTGCCGGGCCATCAAGCCGTAAGTCACACAATCGATCGCCGCCAGATCGGCGCGCGCCTCCTGAACGGCGGCCAGCGAGCCTCCATGGCCGCCGCTGGTCACGACCTCCGAAAACATGGTGCCGGCAGCGGCGAGCGGCGCCAAGGCATGGCGCAGGCAGTTGTATCCCGATTGCGATGTCTTGGAATTGACCGCAACGCGCCGCCCATGCAGATCACTCAGGGCCTCGGCCGGATCGTCGGCCCGGACCACGAAGACGCTGCGATACAGGGGGCCTTCGCATCCCGCCAACGTGTAGACCGGGGTCGCGACCATTTGCACGACGCCCGCCAGATCGTGGAGCAGCGGATAGCCGCAAGCCTGGCTGAGCACCAACCCCGGATCGCGCCACACCTCCGGCATGGCCCGCTCCCGGTCGAGCCGGTCCGGCACGTCGGAGATCCCGGCGCGGCGGAAGGCGCGGGCCAGGCCGGACCACCAGTCGTCGGTGGCGTGGCGGATCTCCGGAAGGTCGTACATGGGCAGATTGGCGATCGTCATCGTTTCCCCCTGCGGCAGCGCCGCATTTCAGATGTCCCGGCGCAGCGTCTCGAGGAGCGCCGCCACATCGGGCGGCTGGACCACGGCGGCGCGGATCAGATTGTCGAACCGGCGCGTGAGGTCCCGGATGTGCTCGGTCGAATTGAACACCAGGTACATGTCGCCGATGTAGACGGCGGCCCGCAGCGGCCCGAAGATCGTCAGCGGCACGCAGAAGCACTTGAGGCCGTCGAAGAGAAACCAGCGAAGGGTCGGGTAAAGCTCGTCGAGCGTCCGGGTCATCCAATCGAGCTGGGCGCGGCGCGCCTTGACGGGCAACTGGCGCCAGATCCCCTCGCCGCGCGCGAAGCCCTCGACCGATTGAATCGAGCTGCAGATCTCCAAGTCCGTCTCGGGGCGGCGGCTGTACTCCAGCTGGCGTTCGGCCTCTTGGATGCGCGCCTCCGGCAGGCGACTGTCCTTGCGTCCGTATTCGA
>JAZFZX010000357.1:0-5644 GCA_036444135.1 Kiloniellales bacterium
GCGACCGGCTTTCCACGTCGGCCGCGGTCCGCGATCAGCACGGGCACGCCGAGGCCTATCACCCCAGCCACCCGCCCGACGCGGTCGCCTTCGCCCAAACCACCGAAGAGGTTGCCCAGGTCGTCAAAATCTGCGCCGGCAACGACTGTCCGGTGATCCCGTTCGGCAGGGGCACCTCGCTCGAGGGTCACGTGGCGGCGCTGCGCGGCGGGGTCTGCATCGACCTGTCCCAGATGGACGGAATTCTGGAGGTCAATTCGGACGACCTGGACTGCCGGGTCGAGGCGGGTGTCACGCGCAAGCAGCTCAACGAGTACCTGCGCGACACCGGCCTTTTCTTTCCCATCGATCCCGGCGCCGATGCGTCGCTGGGCGGCATGGCGGCGACCCGGGCATCGGGCACCAACGCGGTGCGCTATGGCACCATGCGCGAGGTGGTCCTGGGCGCCACCGTCGTGTTGGCCGACGGGCGCGTGATCAAGACCGGCGGGCGGGCGCGCAAGTCTTCGGCGGGCTACGACCTGACGCGCCTTCTGATCGGCTCGGAAGGCACGCTCGGGGTGATCACCGAGCTGCAGCTCCGCCTGTTCGGCATTCCCGAGGCCATTTCGGCGGCGGTCTGCTCTTTTCCCACGCTGGAAGGTGCGGTCAACTCCGTCATCCTGACCATCCAGATGGGCATACCGGTCGCCCGCATCGAGTTGCTGGACGAGGTCCAGATGGACGCGATCAACCGCTATTCCAAGCTCAGCTATCCCGTGCAGCCGACCTTGTTCTTCGAGTTCCACGGCAGCACCCACGGCGTCGAGGAACAGGCCGAGACCGTCGGTGGCATCTGCGGCGAGTTCGGCGGCGGCGATTTCCGCTGGGCGACGCGCCAGGAGGACCGCAGCAAGCTGTGGCAGGCCCGCCACGACGCCTACTACGCCTGCTTGGCGCTCAGGCCCGGTGCCAAGGGCTGGGCGACCGACGTTTGCGTGCCGATTTCGCGCCTCGCCGAGTGCCTGCTGGAAACCCGCAAGGACATCGATTCCGAAGGTCTTCTGGCCCCCATCGTCGGCCACGTCGGCGACGGCAACTTCCACCTGGTGTTCGTCCTCGATCCGGACGACGAGGACGAGATGGCGCGCGCCACGGCGGTCAACGAGCGCATGATCGAGCGGGCGCTGGCCCTCGGCGGCACCTGCACCGGCGAGCACGGGATCGGCTACGGAAAGCTTCGCCACCTGGAGGCCGAACACGGCGAAGCCGTGGACATCATGCGCCAGGTCAAGCGCGCCCTGGACCCGCGCAACATCATGAACCCGGGAAAGGTCGTGGAGGTTTGAGCCGCCCTGGCGGGGCCGCTGCCCCTCGACCATCGTATATGTGCGGCGCACCTGCCCGCTGGTGGCGCTGATCGCGCCGCCGCTGTTGCTGGTGATCGAGATTTACAAGAAACTGTCTTCCGGCCACTCCCGGGGAACCGGCGCCGGTCCGACATGAACCTAGCCGTTGAGGCGCACGTGCCGGGCTGCTATGGACATTGCAGGCGCCCGGCCTCGTGGTATCGAGCCTTTCACCGACCTGCCGGGCCAGGGGAACGGTATTGAGGAAGTTCCTTTACGTTTTCGCCGCGTTGCTGGTGGTGCTGGTGGGCGTCGTTCTGCTGGGCCCCAGCTTCATCGACTGGAACAGCCAGAAAGACCGCATCGCCATCGAGGTTCGCAAGGAGACAGGCCGCGATCTCACCATTCAGGGGGACATGAGCCTGGCTTTGCTGCCGACCCCGGCGCTCTCCGCCGCAGGGGTCAGCCTGACCAACATGGAAGGCGGCTCGCCGGTTCCCATGGTGGAGTTGAAGGAGCTGCGCGTCCGCGTCGCTTTGCTGCCGCTGCTCCAGGGGACGGTACAGATCGAGCAGATCGTCCTGGTGCAACCGACAATCCTTCTCGAGATCCTGCCCGATGGCCGGCGTAATTGGGATTTCCCTGGCGAGAAGACGGTTCCGAGCGACCCCGGGATTGCCGAGTCCACGACAGCCGGCATGGACGTGCAGTTCGACGACTTTTCCATCGAAGACGGAACCGTCATCTATCGCGACCAAGTGACCGGCCGGGAGGAGCGGATCGAGGCGCTCACCGCGCGCATCGTCGCCGAATCGTTGAAGGGTCCCTTCGCCGCCAAAGGCGGCGTCGGCGTTCGCGGCATCCAGGCCGATTTCGAGGGCACGATCGGGCGCCTGGCCGAGCAGGGCGCGACCCCGTTCAATTTCTTGGTGAAGCTGACCGATGCCGGGGCGCGGCTCCAGTTCTCCGGCGCCCTTTCGATACATCCGGAGACGGTTGCGTTGCGCGGCCGCCTCAAGGGCGAGGGCGAAAATCTGGCCGCCGTGATCGACGCAGTGTTTGGGGTACCCGGTCAGGCGCCGGCATTTCTCGCACAGGACTTCGCGCTTCAGGGCGAAATCTCGGCCGATCCGCAGGCCCTCTCGTTGTCCGAGGTGGAGCTGCGGCTGGGCGCCACCCAGCTCACCGGCAACGCGACGGCGTTGGCGGAGCCTCCATACGACGCGCGGCTGAGCCTGACGGTGCCCAGCATCGATCTCGATCACCTGATGGCTGTCGCGGAGGCGCAGGACGGCCAAGCTGCTGGCGCCGATGGCGCACCCGTCGAGGCTGGCGATCCCTTGGTCCCGCCCGGCGGCACGGCGAGCCTCGAGACTTGGATGCTGCCGGCAGATGTGGCCGGGCGGGTGGAACTGGCTGTCGATGCCGTGATCTATCGTGAACAGGTGGTGCGGCAGGTCCGCCTGGACGCGGCGCTCGACGATGGCCGCCTGACGCTCGAGCGCGCGACGGCCCTGCTGCCCGGCAGCTCCGACTTTTCGCTCACCGGAGATCTGGTGTCGTCCGGCGGCCAGCCGCAGTTCAGCGGCCATTTCGAAGCGGCGTCCGACAATCTGCGCGGCCTGTTCGACTGGGTAGGTGTCGCCGTGGAACAGGTGCCGCCGGACCGCTTGCGCCGCATGGGCCTGAGCAGCCGGATCGAGGTGACCGCGGATCGGATCGCCATCAGCGATATCGACCTGCGCGTCGACCTGAGCCGCCTGTCCGGCGGCGTGGTGATCGCCCCGCGGGAGCGGCCCGGCTTTGGCATTGGGATTGCCGTCGATTCCATCAATTTGGACGCCTACCTGCCGGCCCCGTCCACCGGCGGCGCGCCAAGCGCGGAACAGCCGGGCGAAACGACCGGCGAGGGCGCCGCGGAGGAGATCGAGAGCGGATTGGACATCTTCGATCGCTTCGACGCCAACCTCAATCTGCGCATCGGAGGTGTCACCTACCGCGGCGCAACGGCGAAGGACCTGCATGTCGAGGCGACGTTGAAGGGCGGCGCCTTGGAGCTGCAAAGCGCCCGGATCGGGGACCTGTCTGGCAGCAAGATCAGTTATGTCGGCACGGTGGCGCAGCTTTCGGCCTCGCCGGTGATCGATGGGACGGTCGAGTTGGCGGTGAACGAGCCGCCGCGTCTCGCCCGCCTGTTCGGCCTCGCGCCCGACGATCTGGCGGGCATACCGCCGTTCCGCGCGAGCGCTGTCCTGAAGGGCGATCTGAGCGACCTGGCGGTCGATGCCAGGTTCGCCGTCATGGGCGGCCGGCTCGCCCTGCTGGGAACGACGCGGCCGACCGCGCAACCACCGACCTTCGACCTGGCCTTGTCGGCCGAGCACCCGGACTTTGTCGGCCTGGCGGAAGCGTTGGCGGGCCCCTTGCCGCTGGAGCCCGGCATGGGGAATCTGGACCTGAAAGCCCGAGTCACGGGCACGGCCGGCCGGGTGCAGGTGAGCGATTTGGCGGCGACCGCGGGACCCGCCAGCCTGTCGGGCGGTTTTGCGGTCGATCTTGGCGGCGCAACGCCGATGATTTCAGATCTCGAGTTGACGGTCGCGGCAAAGCTGCCGGACGTCGCCAAGCTTGTTGGCGCATTCGGCGTTCCCGGCCTCGAACCCGGCACGCTGGGCGGCCTCGACATTGGGGGGCGTGTCACCGGCGATCAATTCGCGCTGCGGATCGCCGGCCTGACCGGCCGGGTTGGGCCGGCAGCGGTTTCCGGTTCGATCGACTTGGATCTATCCGGCGCCGGTCCCACCGTGCGGGCGATCGATCTGAACGTGGCCGCCAAGCATCCGAGCCTGGCCGAGCTGGCAGCGGCGCTGGGCGGGCCTGAAGGGCTGAGTCCGACCCTCGGCGGCCTCGACATGACCGCCAATGTGAACGGCGATCTCGACCAGGTGCGTGTGGAGGGCTTGTCGGGCCGCTTCGGACCCGCCGACGTGACCGGCAACCTCGCAGTCGATTGGACCGGAGCGCGGCCCGCCATGGCAATCAATCTGGACACGGGGCCGCTGCCGCTGGATCTATTCCTGGGCGGCGACGAGGACGGCAACGCGGCCGGTCGGTGGAGACGCTGGTCGCGAGACCCGATCGATCTGAGCGTCCTGCGTGCCCTGGATGCCGAGGTGACGGTCAAGGCGGCGGCGCTCACATATGGCAACTGGCAAATCGATCGGGCCATTCTGGAAGCCTCGCTGAGCGACGGACTGCTGGACCTCGAGCGATTCACCGGAACCCTCCACGGGGGCGGCGTGCAGCTCGCCGGAACGCTCGACGCGCGCGGCGATCCCCAGGCCGGGTTCGCGTTGACCGCCGTCGAGGTCGATTTCGGGGCGCTGCTGCGCACGCAGGCCGGTTTCGACCGCTTGTCCGGACCGCTGTCGCTGAACGCCAACTTCACCGCCGAGGGACGCAGCGAGGCGGCGCTCGTCTCCTCGCTGGCGGGCGAGGGGAACCTGTCGGGCCAGCTTACGTTCGAGACCAAGGCCGGGGAACAATCCGACGGCGCGTTGCTCGGAATATTGGGTGCCGGCGTGCCGGTGGTCCAGGGCCTCACAGATGCGGGGATCCTGCTGCTCGACAGCTTTGCCGGCAAGCCCGCGGTGCTGACCGGCACCTTCACGGCCGAGCGCGGCATCGTGCGCACGCGCGATACGCGCCTCGATAGCCAGGGCGCCACGGCGCTCACCGAGGCCGATGTGGACCTGCCGGCCTGGACGATCGATTCGCACACGGAGGTGTTTCAGGCGGCGGCGCCGCAAACGCTCTATCTGAGCGTGGCTGCGCGCGGGCCGCTGGACGAGCCGGACATCGAAATCGGCGGCCAGGCGTTCCAGGCCCCGAGCCTGCCGTTGGTCGACCAGCCCGCCGCCCCGGCGCCTGACGCAATGGCGCCGTCGGGCCCCGCGCCGGCCGACCCGCAACCTTCGAGCCCTTCGGCCCCACCCGAATCGGCGAGTCCGGCGCCGCCGGAGCCAGAGCCAGAGTCGGAGCCAGAGCCAGACCAGCTGATCCAAGACATACTCAAGGATCTTGGCGGTTAATACCAAGTCTCGAAGATGATCACCCATCTCACCGGGGTCTCTTGCCCGCTCGCTAGGCGCGGGTGGCGACGTGGTGTGGGGCACCACAAGGCGCCTGCAACGCGGCGAGAGGGCTAAAGACCGCGGCCTTCGGTGGGGCGGACCGGCCCGCCAGAGGGCGTTGCGGCACTTGCCCGATGCCCCACATCGCGCTGCATGCCGCGCCTACCCGGCGGACCGCTTCGC
>JAZFZX010000358.1:0-4754 GCA_036444135.1 Kiloniellales bacterium
GCAGGCGGGAGGGACGGCCATGCCAGCGGACAGCGAAACAGGGGACTTTCCGGAAATCCGCGACTCTCTAAGGACGCTCTGCGCGCAGTTCCCCGGAAGCTATTGGCGCGAAAAGGACCGCGAGCACGCCTATCCGTCGGAATTCGTGAATAGCCTGACGGAATCAGGCTTTCTCGCGGCGTTGATCCCGGAGGAGTATGGCGGCTCCGGCCTGCCGCTTGCCGCTGCCGCGGCGATCTTGGAGGAGATCCAAAAGGCCGGCTGCAATGCGGCTGCCTGTCATGCACAGATGTACATCATGGGCACGCTGTTGCGGCACGGGAACGCCGCGCAGAAGCAACGCTGGTTGCCGGATATTGCCAGCGGCGCCTTGAGCCTCCAGGCCTTCGGCGTGACCGAACCGTCGAGCGGCAGCGATACCCTCAACCTCACCACCACGGCGCGCCGGGACGGCGATCAATACGTGATCAACGGCCAAAAGATCTGGACCAGCCGGGCGGAGCATTCCGATTTGATGCTGCTGTTGGCGCGTACCACGCCCAAAGAGGAGGTGCGCAAGAAGGGCGAAGGCCTGTCTGTGTTCCTGGTGGATTTGCGCGAAGCGCGCGGCCAGGGGGTCACCATCCGTCCCATTCGTACGATGATGAACCACGCCACTACGGAGGTCTTTTTCGACGACCTGCACATTCCGGCGGACAGCTTGATTGGCGCGGAAGGCCGCGGCTTCCGCTATATCCTGGACGGCATGAATGCGGAGCGGATCTTGATCGCCGCCGAATGCATCGGCGACGCGCGCTGGTTTATCGAAAAAGCGCGCAGCTACGCCTGCGAGCGGCGGGTATTCGGGCGTCCGATCGGTCAGAACCAAGGGGTTCAGTTTCCGATCGCCCGCGCATACGCCCAATGCGAAGCGGCCGACTTGATGGTGCGCCGGGCCGCCGATCTGTTCGACACGTGCGAGCCCTGCGGCGCGGCCGCGAACATGGCGAAGCTGCTGGCATCGGAAGCCTCTTGGGCGGCGGCCGAGGCCTGCCTACAGACGCACGGGGGCTTCGGGTTTGCCGAGGATTTCGATATCGAGCGGAAGTATCGCGAAACACGGCTCTATCAAGTAGCCCCGGTATCCACGAACCTCATCCTGGCCTACCTGGCCGAACACGTGCTCGAGCTGCCGCGCTCCTACTGATCAAAGAGAGGACGAGCGGTTCGGCGGCCACAGCGCCACCATTGAGCCGATGCGCTTTTCCGTGCGAACAACATTTCTCCCGGGGTAGATTGCCGGGCGGGAAACGGATCGCCCATTGTCAAGAACGGCGAGGACGAATGGTCAGCACAGCAGATACCTGGCGTGACTGGATCGGGCGGGAGGAAGGGTCCGAGGACGTGCTGGATCCGGCGCGCGCGCGAGGCCTTCATGTCACCTTCGAGCGGCCCGGCGATCCTCCGGCAGCGGGCGACCCGCTGCCGCCCCTGTGGCATTGGATCTACTACTGGGGTATGCCGCCTATGACCGCTCTGGGTTCCGACGGCCATGCGGCCCGCGGCGGCTTCCTGCCGCCGATTGATCTGCCGCGGCGCATGTGGGCCGGCAGCCGCTTTACTTTCCACCGCCCCTTGAGCCTCGGCAGTCCAACCGAGCGACGCTCGAAGATTGCCGAAGTGTCGCTGAAGCAGGGGCGCAGCGGCGCGCTCGTCTTTGTCACGGTACGTCACGATTTTTCGGATAGCGAGGGGCTTTGCTTCGAGGAGGAACAGGATCTGGTGTTCCGCGAAGCACATCGCGCCGGCGAAGCAATTCCGTCCACTGAAGAACCATCGCCGAAGCCACCCATCTGGCAACGCCAAATGGCGCTCGACCCCGTGTTCCTGTTCCGCTACTCGGCTCTCACGTTCAACGGGCATCGAATCCACTACGACCGGCGTTATGCGACCGAGGTCGAGGGTTATCCCGGCTTGGTGGTGCACGGGCCGTTGTTGGGGACGTTCATGCTGCAACTCGCGCTCGACGAACAGCCCGGCCGGCGGCCGGCGGCCTATCGGTTCCGTCTGCGGAACCCGGTATTCGACTCCGAAGCGTTCGTGATTGCCGGCGCGCCAGCCGACGACGGCGGTGGAGCGCGCCTATGGGTGACCCGGGCCGACGGTGCAATCGCGGCAGAAGGCGCCGTCGAATTCGCCTGAGATACGGATGACAGCCGGGCTGCAAGCCTTGACAGACCACGCGTACGACGGAAACTCGCAGCCGGATGGGGCTCGCCGGACTGCGGCCATCAAAATCATGATTAGAGGGTGTCGGACGAAATGCCAGACCAGCACGCGGACCTTTCGGCCATAGTAGCCCGTGGCGACGTCGAGGCCCTATCGGAGGCGCTGGAGGCGGGCGCTGATGCCGATACACGGGATCGCTGGGGGGCGCCGGTGATCAGCCACGCGACGGCGCGGGGGGGCTTGGAAGCCGTCCGCGTGCTGCTGAAGCACGGCGCCGATCCAGAGCTGAAAAGTGCCGCGGGCAATACCGCGCTGATGATCGCGGCGGCCTGTGGCCATAGGGAAATTGCGCAGGTGCTTCTCGATGCCGGCGCCGATCCCAACGTCAAGAACAAGTGGGACGTGGGCGCGGTGGATTGGGCCCAGTGGGCGAAGGATCCAAATCAGATGCGCGCCCTGCTTGTCAACGCAGGCGCGGACGCGTAGAGCCGCATCTGGCCTAGCTTGATTCGGTTTTGTGTAGCGGTGCGTCGGGAAGTGTTGCGTCGCCCTCGCCCAGCGGGCGCTCCATCAAGACCGAGTCGACCCATCGTCCGAGCTTGAAGCCCACGGAGCGAAGGGTGCCGCTTGGCTCGAATCCCGCGCTTTCGTGCAGCCGGATGGACGCCAGGTTGTCGCAATCTCCGATGACCGCGACCATACGCCGGTAACCCAGCTGCTCGCACCTGTCGATGAGGGCCAATAGCAAGGAACGGCCGGCCCCGCGGCCGCCGAAGCTCGGCGCTACATAGACCGTATTTTCGACCGTGTAACGGTAAGCAGGCCGAGACCGGTAGGGGCCGTCGTAGGCGTAACCCCGGACCTCACCGTCCAGCTCCGCGACCAGGAATGGCAGCCCGCGTTCGGTCACGCGCCGAAAGCGCCGATCGATCTCGGCCAAATCCGGCGCTTCTTCCTCGAACGAGGCCAAGCCGAAGCGGACGTGGTTTGCATAGATGCACTGGACAGCCGGGAGATCAGTTGCTTGCGCATCCCGAATGCGCGGATCTTGATCCTTTGCACGCTCCATCAGGCCATTAATAGCCCATTGTCGATCGCGGCAAGGGCCGACAAGAAATGCTGCATATTCTGGGCCACGCGGGTCATGCTGGTGCTGCGGCGGATACGGTGCTCGTCCATGTATAAGGCGCGGTTGATCTCCACCTGAATGGCGTGAACGGATTGCGACGGATTGCCGTAGTAACGTGTTACATGACCGCCCGAATAAGGGCGGTTGCGCGCCACGCTGTAGCCCAATGTCTTGAGGCACCTTGCTGCCGTGTCGGCGACCACCGCCGCGCATGCGCCGCCATGGCAATCTCCCAAGACCATGTCCACACACGGCGGCGCACCGCCATTTTTGCTTTTACCGGCGGAGGGCATCGAATGGCAGTCGATCAGAACGCAGTAGCCAAAGCGCTTTGCCGTGACTTCGATGAGACGGGACAGAGCCGTATGGTAGGGCCAGTAATGACCACGGAGCCGCGAAAGGGCGTCGGAGAAGAGCAGCTTTTCGCCATAAATATCGGCGCCGTTGGCCACGATGCGGGGAATAGTGCCAAGCCCGGCTGCGACCCGTGGCGAGCGCGTGTTGGCGTAATCCGGCAGACGATCCTCGAACATGGCCGGGTCGAGTTCGAACGGCTCACGGTTGGGGTCGACATAAGCCCGCGGAAACAGCGCCCGCAGAAGCGGTGCGCCCATGCGCGGCGCCTCTGCAAAGAGCTCGTCGACGAAACTGTCCTCCGAGCGTCTGAGCATCATCGGGTCGAGACGCGAGGAGGCAAGAAATGTCGGCGGGTAACGATCGCCGCTGTGGGGCGAAGAAAGGACGAGAGGAAGAGTCTGCTCCCTCGGCATGAGGATCTCGTGTGAGACCTCGAGGTCGATATCTTGGACCTGAGCTTCCATGGGCCTCCCGTCTGCGGTACAAGATTCATAAGCCAAAGCCCGCAGCCTGTCATTGGAATTGCGTGGCCCAGGCGTTAACCACTGCTTTAGAGGGCAGATCTAGACTAGCGCGCGCCGGGAGGGCCCTGGCTCGCCCGGGAAAGACAAGCTAAAGGCGATATCAACATGGCGCTCATCTTGCTTGCCGAAGACGATGACAGCATGCGCGGTTTCCTCGCCAAGGCATTGGAACGCGCGGGCCACCAGGTGCGGGCCGTGGCCGATGGCATCGATGCTCTGGCGGCGCTGGCCGAGGAAGACGAGGTCGACCTTCTGCTGGCCGACGTCGTCATGCCCGGACTCGATGGCATCGAACTCGCACGCCGCGCCGCCAAGGACCGGCCGGGGCTGCGGGTCATGTTCATCACCGGATTCGCCGCGGTCGCGCTGAAGGCGCGGGAGGAAGCACCGCGTGGTGCGCGGGTCCTCTCGAAACCCTTCCATCTCCGCGATCTGGTCAATCAGGTCGATGCCATGCTGGCTGCCGAAGCGAGCTGAGCCGGCCGCCCGCATCGCTTCTCGGAATTCCACTAAGGTCAATCACGGCCGGCGCTTGA
>JAZFZX010000359.1:0-3952 GCA_036444135.1 Kiloniellales bacterium
ATTCCCACGTCCTCGGCCACGATGTAACGGCCGCCGAGGGTTTCCACGAAACGGCCCATGGCGCGGAACAGGGCCGGGCTCTTGTCGCCGCGCGGATCACCGATGATGACCGATTTGCCGCCGCCCAGGTGAAGTCCGGCCAGCGCCGATTTGTAGGTCATGCCGCGCGACAGGCGCAGTGCGTCGGTCAGCGCAGCCTCTTCGTCGGCATACGGCCACATGCGGCAACCGCCGAGCGCCGGCCCGCGGTTGAGATTGTGGATAGCGATAATGGCCCGGAGGCCGCTGCCGGGGTCGTGGAAGAAGGCCACTTGTTCGTGGCCGTCGAACTCGTGATGGGTAAAGAGCGTCATCGGGTCTCGCTACGCCGCGGCCTCCCATTCTCCCAAATGCTTAAGCCTTCGGGATAGGTTATGGCATTGATTTCTAAGTATTCAACAGGATGTAACTTAAGAGTGTGTAAATAGACACATGCTGTCATGAAATGGCCGCGCGAGGTCAGGAAACGACCTTGCGCGGCCGCAATGCGCAACAATCGCACCGGTCGGATTATACCGACAATCCTAGATATTGACCCATTTCATGGGTGCGAATCGGTTCGTCCGGGCAGGCGCGGCGTGAAGCGCGATGGTGTTATGCCAATCGGCCCTCCAGGGCATCGATGAACATGGCCTTCAGCTCGGCCGCGCCGATCGGCACGGGATTGGTCGGGGCGGTCGGGTCCTTGGCCGCCATTTCCGACAGCTCGTCGGCGCGCGCGTCGTCCACGCCGATGTCCTTCAGCGTATGGGCGATGCCAAGCTCGCTGCGCAGGGCGAGCACCCAGTCCATGATCGCCACGTACGAGGGATCGGGCAGGTCCAGCCAGGCGGCGAGGCGCGTCAGTTTGTCCTCGATGGCGCGGCGGTTGAAGGCCAGCACGTAGGGCATGACCACGGCGTTGGTCAGTCCGTGGTGGGTATCGTAAAGCGCGCCGATCGGGTGGCTGAGCGAATGGATCGCGCCGAGGCCCTTCTGGAACGCGGTTGCCCCCATTGAGGCGGCGGCCAGCATGTTGGCGCGCGCTTCCAGGTTGGCGCCGTCCCGGTAGGCGGTCGGCAGCCAGGTCTTGACGAGGCGCATGCCCTCGACCGCGATGCCTTCGGCCATCGGGTGATAGCTGGGCGCGCAATAGGCCTCCAGGCAATGGGCCAGCGCGTCCATGCCGGTGGCCGCGGTCACGTGCGGCGGCAGGCCGAGCGTTAGCGCCGGGTCCGAGATCACCACGCCGGGCAGCATCTTGGGGTGGAAGATGATGACCTTGGTTTCGGTCTCCTGATTGACCACCACCGAGGCCCGGCCCACTTCGGAGCCGGTGCCGGCCGTCGTCGGAACGGCCACGATCGGGGCGATGCCGTCGGGATCGGCGCGCGTCCAGTTGTCGCCGACATCCTCGAAGTCCCACATGGGACGGCTCTGCCCGGCCATCAGCGCGACCGCCTTGGCGGCATCGAGGCCGCTGCCGCCGCCAAAGGCGATGACGCCGTCGTGGCCGCCGTTCCGGTAGGCCGCCACGCCGTCCTCCACGTTGCGGCCGACCGGGTTCGGTTTGATGTCGCTGAACAGGCCGGTGGGCAGACCCGTGGCCTCATTGGCCGCAATTGTGTCGCGAACCATCGGCAGTGCCGCCAGGCCGGGGTCGGTGACCAGCAGTGGCCGGGACATGCCGAGGCCGCGGCAGGCCTCGGCCAGCTCGCCGATACGCCCGGCACCGAACAGGATCTGGGTCGGGTAGCTCCAGTTTGCTGTCAGAGTCGTGGGATCGACGGTCATGATTTGGATCCTCGGTCTTCAGCTATACCGCAACACGCAGGTGGAACGACTTGGGGCGGGTCAGCTGCTCGAAGCCAACCTGGCTGAGCGAGCAGCCGCGACCGGAATCCTTGACGCCCGTCCAGGCGAGCGCCGGGTCCAGGTAATCGCACCGGTTCATGAACCAGGTTCCGGTGTTCACCTGATCGCCCAGCTCGATGGCCGCGGCCTCGTCCGTGGTCCAGATCGAGGCGGTCAGCCCGAAGGGGCTGTCGTTCATCAGTTGCACGGCCTGGGCGTCGTTGGCGACCTTCATGATGCCGACGACAGGGCCAAAGGATTCCTCGTGCATGACGCGCATGGAATGCTTGACGCCCACCAGCACCTGCGGCGCCAGGTAGGGCGTGCCCGGCTCGTCGGCCTTGAAGGCGGCGGGATCGATCAGCGCCCTGGCACCTTCGTCGACGGCCTCGTCGATTTGCCCGCGCACGAAGTCGGCCGCGCCCGCGCGCACCATCGGCCCCAGCGTGGTCTCCGGGTCGAGCGGGTCGCCGAGGCGGTAGGCCTGAGTGAGGGTCGCGAAGCCGTCCACGAATTTGTCGTAGACGTCCCGATGGACGTAGATCCGCTCGATGCTGCAGCACGACTGCCCCGAATTGAAGAAGGCCCCGTCGACCAGGTTCTCGACGGCGTGCTCGAGATTGACATCGCCACGCACGTAGGCCGGGTCCTTGCCGCCCAGCTCCAGCCCCAGACCGATGAAGCGGCCGGACGCGGCTTCCTGCATAGCATGGCCGGCGGGTACGGAGCCCGTGAAGGCGACGAAATCGACACCGCCCGCCTCCGAGGCCCCTTCGACCAGGCCCAGGGTGGCCTCGTGGCCCATGTGCAGGTGCTGGAACACGCCCTCGGGCGCGCCGGCCGCGGCGAAGGCCTCGCCGAACCGCTCGGCGCACAGCGGTGTCTGGGCGGAATGCTTGAGGATCACGGCATTGCCCGCCAACAGTGCCGGAGCGACCGAATTGACCGCCGTCAGATAGGGGTAGTTCCAGGGCGCCACGACCAGCACCACGCCGAGCGGGTCGCGGCGGATGAAGCGGGTGAAGCCGTCCTTGGGGCCCGCGTCGATGTCCTGCAGGGCTTCGGCGCTGATCTCGATCATGTGGCGCGCGCGCTCCTCGAAGCCGCTCACCTCGAAGGGGCTGAACTTGACCGGCCGGCCCATCTGCCAGGAAATTTCCTCGGCGATCTCCTGACGTTTGGCGACGAAGGCGTCCACCGCCCGGCCAAGGATCGCCTGGCGCTCGGCCAAGGCCAGGTGCCGCCATGCCGCCTGGGCCTGGCGGGCGCGCGCGAGGGCCTCCGCGACCTCCTGATCGTCGGCCAGGGGCCGTTCCACGTAGACGTTGCCGTCCACGGGGCTGATGCATTTCAATGTCTCGAGCATAACGCTGTCCCCTGTTTTGGCCGCACTCTAGGAGTCTTCGTCCGGCACGACAACTGTCGAGCATACCCCGAGATCGCCGCGGGCGGCTTAGGCCAGCGCCAAGCTGCCGCCGTCGACGACCAGCTCCGTTCCGGTGATGTAGGACGCCTTGTCGGACAATAGGAACAGCACGGCGTTGGCCATGTCCTGAGGTGTGCCCACCCGGCCCAGGGGCACGCCCGCGGCGGTCGCCTGCTTGAGGTCCGGATCGTCCTTCCAGCGGTCCTGCATCGGGCTATCGGTCGCGCCGGGAACCAGGACGTTGGAGCGGATGCCGTCGGCGGCGTACTGCACCGCCAGGGATTTGGATAGCCCGATGATGGCCGCCTTGGCTGCCGTGTAGGCATCCTGCGGCTTGGGATCGCCGCGCAGCGACTGGGTGGAGGAAACGTGGACCATGGCGCCACCGCCGCCCGCGCGCATCAGTGGCACCGCATGGCGCGCCGTCAGCATCACGGCCTTGAGGTCGATGTCGATGACCCGGTCCCAGATCTCCAGATCCACGTCGACCAGCGAGACATCGCGCCCGAACCACAGAACCGCGGCAGCGTTCACCAAGTAGTCGAGCCGGCCGTTGGCCTCTTGGGTGCGCGCGAAAGCATCGGCGACGAACGCCTCGTCTGTGAGGTCGCCTTGCAGGTAGAGCGCCTGGCCCGGCCCGCCGTCGAGCCCGTC
>JAZFZX010000360.1:0-3817 GCA_036444135.1 Kiloniellales bacterium
CGCCCCAACAGCCAAGACGGTTCCGACGGCGCCTTGCTCGACCGCATCGCCGAGGTGGTCGGCCCCAAGGGGCTGGTCACCGATCCGGCGGAGATGGCGCCGCATCTGGTCGAGCCGCGCGGCCGCTATCGGGGCGCGGCGCGCGCCCTCGTCAAACCGGCGACGACGGACGAGGTCGCCCAGGTCGTGCGTCTGGCGGCGGAGGCTAAGCTGCCGATCGTGCCGCAAGGCGGCAATACGGGGCTCGTCGGCGGCCAAGTGCCGCCGGAGCATGGCCGCGCGCTGCTGGTCAACCTGTCGCGCATGAACCGGGTCCGGAACCTCGATCCCATCGACAACACCCTCACGGTCGATGCCGGCTGCGTGCTCGCCAACGTTCAGGCGGCAGCGGCGGAAGCCGGGCGGCTGTTCCCCTTGAGCCTGGCCGCCGAGGGCAGTTGCCAGATCGGCGGCAATCTGTCGACCAACGCCGGCGGCATTCACGTGCTGCGTTACGGCAACATGCGCGACCTCGTGCTCGGGCTGGAGGCGGTGCTGCCGGACGGCCAAGTCTGGGACGGCCTGCGGCGGCTGCGCAAGGACAACACGGGCTACGACCTGAAGCAGCTGTTCATCGGCGCGGAAGGCACGCTCGGCATCATTACCGCGGCGGTCCTCAGGCTGTTCCCCCTGCCGGTGCAGAAGGCCACGGCGTTCGTCGGGATCGCGCGCGTCGCGGACGCGATGGAGATTCTGTCCCGAGCGCAGAGCGTGGCGGGCGACGTGCTCGATTGCGTCGAGATCATGCCGCGCATGGGTCTGGAGTTTACCCTGCGACACATCCCCGATACGGCCGACCCCCTGTCCGAACAGCACCCCTGGTACGTGCTTATCGAACTGGCCAGCAGCGAGGCCAGCCGGCCGCTCACGGAGACTCTCGAAACCCTGCTGGCTGAGGCCTACGACGAGGGCCTGCTGGGCGATGCCGCGATTGCGGGCAGCGAGGCGCAGGCGCAGGATTTCTGGCGCCTGCGCGAGGGCCTGCCGGAGGCCCAGAAGCCCGAGGGCGGATCGATCAAGCACGATATCTCGGTGCCCGTTTCCGAAATCCCGCGCTTCATGGAACGGGCGACCGCCGCCGTCGAGGCCATGATCCCCGGCGTGCGGCCCGTGCCCTTCGGCCACCTCGGCGACGGTAATCTGCACTTCAACCTGACCCAGCCGGAGGGCGCCGATCGGGACGCCTTCCTCGCCCGCTGGGACGAGGTCAACCGGGCGGTCCACGAGATCGTCGTCGAAATGGGCGGCTCGATCAGCGCCGAGCACGGCATCGGCCGCATGAAGGTCGAGGAGAACAAGCACTTCAAATCAGCGGTCGAGATCGCGCTGATGGCGCGCATCAAGGCGGCGCTCGACCCGCACAACATCATGAACCCCGGCAAGGTCCTTTAACGGCTCGGAAAGACCCGGGCTGTATGAAGATCAGCGGGGCCGCCGCTTTACGGCCGGCCGATCGCTGGGAGATCAGGACAATGAAAGGTTGCCGCAGGTGCACCTACTGGCACGGCCTCGGCGAGCTTCTCGACCGGGACGATCCGGCCATCATCAATCAAAAGGTGGAACTCGGCCTGTGCCGCCGCTATGCGCCCAAGCCTGGCGCCGACGCTCAGGCCGCACAGACCGGCAACGACGAGGACAGCCTTTGGCCGAAGGTCGCGTCGGACGAATGGTGCGGCGAATGGCAGCCCGAGGCGAACTGACCGCCCGCCGGACCGCACCCCGCCGCCCCCTCGCCAATCCTCTCACCGGCCCGCCTCCGGCCGCTGCCGTGGCAGCGCCGACCGGCGCATCGATTGCCAGGGCCAAGACATGATACCGCCCGATGCCCCGGCATAGCGTTTCACGCCGCGCCTGCCCGAACAAACCGATTTGCACCCATGAAATGGGTCAATATCTAGGACCGTTGGTATAAGGTCTATCCTGCCAGCCGAATCGCCAACGGTGACAAAAGGACCGGCCGCGGCAATGAATCCGTATCGCGCCCCAGTGGCCGACATGCGCTTCGCACTGGAGGAGATCGCTGCGCTGCCCGGGCTCGCCGCGCTGCCCGGCTTCGAACAGGCCGATGGCAACCTGGCCGCCAATATTTTGGAGGAGGCCGGACGCCTCGCCGCCGATGTTCTGGCCCCGCTCAACCAGGCCGGCGACCGCGAGGGCTGCCGCTTCGAGAACGGCGTGGTGCGCCTGCCCGACGGCTTCGCCGAGGCCTACCGGCAAGTGGTCGAGGGCGGCTGGGTCTCCTTGCCCTTCGATCCCGCCTTCGGCGGCCAAGGCCTGCCGTGGACGCTCGCCCTGGCGGTCCAGGAGCTATGGCACGGCGCCAACATGAGCTTCGGTCTGTCGCCCCTCTTGACCCAGGGCGCCGCCGAACTGCTCCAGGGCCACGGCACCAAGGCGCAGAAGGACGCCTATCTCGCAAGGCTCGTCTCCGGCGAGTGGACCGGAACCATGAACCTGACCGAACCCCAGGCGGGCTCCGACCTGGGCGCGATCCGGACGCAAGCGGTCCGCGACGGCGACCACTACCGGATCTCGGGCCAGAAGATCTTCATCACCTATGGCGAGCACGATCTGACCGACAACATCGTCCACATGGTGCTCGCCCGGACGCCCGAGGCCCCCGCCGGCAGCAAGGGGCTCTCCCTCTTCATCGTGCCCAAGTTCACGGTCAACGCAGACGGCAGCCTCGGCCCCCACAACGACCTGCGCTGCGTGTCGATCGAGCGCAAGCTGGGCATCCACGGCTCACCGACCTGCGTCATGTCCTATGGCGACGGCGACGGTGCGACCGGCTTCCTCCTCGGCGAGGAAAGCCGGGGCCTGGCCTGCATGTTCACCATGATGAACAATGCCCGGCTGGCCGTGGGCGTGCAGGGCCTGGCGATTGCCGAGCGCGCCTATCAGCAGGCCGTGGCCTATGCCCGCGAACGGCTGCAGGGCCGGGTTCCGGGCGACCGCGCAGGCGGCGCCGGGCCGATCATCGCGCATCCCGACGTGCGCCGCATGCTGCTCACCATGAAGGCCCGGGTCGAGGCCATGCGGGCGTTCGCCTATTACACGGCCGGTCACCTCGACCGGGCCGGCCGCGAACCCGACACCCAGGCCCGGGCGCGCAGCCAGGCGACGCTCGACCTGCTGACGCCGGTGGTCAAGGCGTGGTGCACCGATCTCGGTTGCGAGACGGCCTCGCTCGGGGTGCAGGTGCACGGCGGCATGGGCTACATCGAGGAGACCGGCGCGGCCCAGCATTTCCGCGACGCCCGGATCAACCCGATCTACGAGGGCACGAACGGCATCCAGGCGCTCGATCTGGTGACGCGCAAGATCGCCCGCGACGAAGGCGCGGCGGTACGGGCGCTGATCGCCGAGATCGCGGCCACCGACGAGACGCTGCAGCGCGCCGGCCACGCGGACCTCAAGCCCCTGGGCGGGCCGCTCGGCGAAGCCCGGTTCATCCTGTCCGCGGCCACGGACTGGCTGGTCGACGCACTCGCCGCCGACCCGGCTCGGGCCGCCGCCGTGGCGAGCCCCTATCTGCGTCTCATGGGCACGGTGGCCGGCGGCTGGCTTCTGGCACGCTCGGCCCAGGCCGCGGCGCGCCGCCTCGAGGCCCAGGACGGCGACCCGCGCTTTCTGATCGCCAAGCTGCGCACGGCGCGGTTCTATGCCGACAACCTGTTGCCGGAGGCCGCCGCGCTCGCGGCCGCCGTCATGACGGGCGCGGACAGCACGCTGGCGCTCGAGGACGATCAGTTCTAGCTACGGCGGCCATCCGCCT
>JAZFZX010000361.1:0-3415 GCA_036444135.1 Kiloniellales bacterium
CGGCCGGCGCGCCTGGCCGGGTCGCGCTGGGCAGCGGCAAACGCCTCGACGGAAAGGGCAAGCAGATCGTGCCGGCCGGCGACAGCCTGGTCCTGGAACTGCCCGGAGGCGGCGGCATAGGTGCGCCGGAGGACCGTGATCCCGAGATGGCCGCGCGCGATATCCGGCTCGGCTTCGTTTCTGGGAAGCGCTAGTGGTGGGGGCGCCGTCACAAAGGCCGCTTAGGCAGCTCCGTCGCGCACGCCCGGAACGCCGACGCGAAAGCCGCTCTGAAAGGGATCGCCGGGGTCGAGCACGTGCTGGCCCATGCCGGTGATGAACGCGCGCCCGCTGACCTGGGGCGTCACGTAGAGCACGCCGCCGCGCTCCTCGGCCTTGACCGCCTGGCCGGTGAAATAGGTGCCGAGCGGCCCCTCCTGCTTGAACGGCTGGTGCAGGGCCAAGTCGCCGCGCGTGACGAGCTGCGCCACCCGGGCCGAGGTGCCGGTGCCGCAGGGCGAGCGGTCCAGCGCGTCGGGCGGCGCGATCACCGCGTTGCGGCCGTCGCCGCCGCTGGTCGTGTGGCGCGAGGTGAACTCGACCATATAGCAGCGGTCGATGTCCGGGCGTTCGGGATGGCGGACCGTCAACTGCGCGGACACGGCGGCGCGCACCTCGATGGCGGCAGCGGCGATCTGCTGGATGTTCCGGGCGCTCAGCTCGATCTCCAAGGCGTCGGCATCGACGATCGTGTAGAAGTCGCCGCCGAAGGCCACATCGACCACCAACGCGCCGAGGCTCGCGGTCTCGATCCGCTCATCGCGCAGCAACAGGAACGACTCGGCGTTCTCGAAGGTGACGCCGCGAACGACACCGTCGTCCACCCGAACGGCGCAGGTGATGATGCCGGCCGGGGCTTCCAGCCGCACGGTGGTCACCGGTTCCTCGACCGCCACCATGCCCGTCGCGACCACGGTGGTGGCCGTTCCGATGATGCAGTGCCCGCACATCGGCACGTATTCGTCCTGCTCCATGATGACGACGGAGAAGTCGGCCGCGGGGTCGACCGCCGGCAGCAGCAGGACGGAGCACATCAGCCCGCCGCCGCGCGGCTCGAAGTTGAGCAAGCGGCGCAAGGCGTCGTCGTTCTCCATCAGCCACGCCCGTTTTTCGAGCAGCGTGGCGCCCGGCGGCACCCGCACCCCACCGACGATGACCCGGGTCGGGTTGCCTTCGGTGTGGGAATCGATCGTCTGGATCACACGCGAGAATCGCATAGCGACACCCCTCGGAAGGCCTCAAACCATGAAATAGAATGCTTTTGCGCCCCGGTCCTGGGGCGGCCCGGGGGGCGATTGAGGCGCACCCCCTATCCCTTGGTGGCCTGACGGAGCGGCGTGACATCGGCCCGGCGATCGAGCGGCCGGGCCTTTTCGCCTTCGAGGATCTGGCGCACCACCGTCTGCGCCGTGTTCAGAGCCTCGCCCATCTGGCGCTGCAAGTCCTTGTTCATGGGTTGCAGCGGCTGGCGCACCGCACCGCCGGGCAGGCCCTGGAGCTCGCAGCCGTACTTGACGCACTGGGCGAACTTGCCGCCGCGCTCGAGAACGGTCATCACCGGCAGAAGCGCCATCATGATCCGGCGCCCCTTTTCGAAGTCGCGCTCGACGACACAGGCCTCGTAGAGCGCGAGGGTTTCCTTGGCCATGCAGTTGGTCGCCGCACAGACCCAGCTGCGGGCACCCCAGGCGAAGAATTCCAAGGCCTGATCGTCGGCACCGCAACTCAATTGAAGCTGGGGAAACCGGCTGGCGATGAGGTGGATGCGGTCAACGTCGCCGCTGCTTTCCTTGATGGCCTGGACGTTGGCGTTCTGGCTGACGCGCTCTAGAAACGCCTCGCCCATGTGGGCGCCGGTGCGGCCGGGGTAGTTGTAGAGCATGATCGGCAGGTTGGCGGCCTTGTCGATCTTGAGGCAATGGCTGACCAGCTCGCGCTCGGTCGGCTGGGAATAGGGCGGCGCGGCGACGAGAAGGCCATCGGCGCCGTGCGCGCGCGCCGCCGCCGCATAGTCGCAGCATTCCTCGGTGCGAAAGTCGTTCACGCCCGCCAGCCAGGGCACCCGTCCCTTGATCAGATCGTTGGCCTTCTTGAACTGGCCGATCCGCTCTTCCTTCGTGAGCGCGTAGACCTCGCCGGTCGTCCCGCCGATCACGATCCCGTGGACGCCGCTGTCGATCAGGTGTTCGATCATCTGTGCCCAGCCGTCCTCGACGATGGTGCCGTCGCCGCGGAACGGCGTGATCACCGGCGTATAGATTCCTTCGAATTGCATCTGTCCCTCTACTCCCGATGTGTCCGGGTCACTGTCTGCCAGCCACCGAATGCCCCATGGCGGCAGATTTCGAGCCCGCAACCAAAGCCTCGTCACGAAGTCGGGCGGCCGGGCTCGATTTTTGTCGAATTCTCGTAGACAAACTGTATACTGGCATAGGACCATCTTGCATTCAAGTGTTTGCTATGGGCGGCGGGGCCGACAAGTCGGCCAGACGAAGCAGAATTCGGTCGAGCGAAAGGACAAGTTTCGATGGCGGCGAAAGGCAACGGATCCTCATCGACAAACGCCAAGGCGGAGGGCCGTGGGCACGGCGCGGTGCGGGTTTACGAAGCCCTGCGGGAGGACATTCTGCGGCTGAACATCCCGCCGGGCGAATTGCTCGACGAAGTGCAAATCGGGCGGCGCTTCAACCTCTCCCGCTCGCCGGTCCGCGAGGCCCTGATCCGCCTGGCCAGCGAAGGCCTGGTCAAGACGCTGCCGAACAAGAGCACCTTGGTGGCGCCGCTGAACCTGGAGGAATTCCCCGCCTACATCGACACGCTCGACCTGATCCAGCGCGCGACCACCCGCCTGGCGGCGCAGCTCCGCACGGCGGGCGACCTCGAGCGGATCAACGCCCGGCAAGCGGAGTTCGAAGCGGCGCTCGCGGCGCGCGACGTGCTGGCGATGATCGAGTCGAACCGCAACTTCCACCTGGCGATCAGCGAGGCCGCCCGTAACCACTACCTCAAGGAGTTCCACGCCCGGCTGCTCGACGAGGGGCGCCGTTTCCTGCGGCTCTACTTCCGCTCGTTCGACGACCGCCTGCCGCCCGAGTTCCGCGACGAGCACGTTCAGATCATCGAGGCCATCGAGCGCAAGGATGCCGACCTGGCCGAACGGCTCGCCCACGAGCACACGCTCCAGGTCAGCGACCGCTTCCTCGGCTATCTCGCCACACGGCGCACCGCCGATATCTCGGTCACGGCGCACGCCCCTAGTTCATGAACGAACAGTCCTCGCGATTGGGCCCGCGCAGATCTCCCCTTTCGCCGGGCTCCTAGAACTCTAAACTGGCGATAGGAAATGCCCTTCTGGATCGGGCGAAGGAGTCATCTA
>JAZFZX010000362.1:0-3405 GCA_036444135.1 Kiloniellales bacterium
CCGGCCATGATGGCGCTCGACGAGGCGGACTTTGGCCGGGAGATTATGCGCCGCTTCGGCGACAGCCTAGGGGCCGTGCGGCCGATCGGCGGGCGCTGGGCCTATCCGCTGTCGCTGGTGCTTGCCACGCGCACCGTGGACCGCCGGCTGGCGCTGGTCGGAGACGCCGCCCACGCCATTCACCCGATCGCCGGACAGGGCCTCAATCTGGGTCTCAAGGACGTGGCCGCCCTGGCGGAGACGCTGGTCGATGCCCGGCGGCTGGGACTCGACCTGGGTGCGCCTGACGTGCTGGCCCGCTACGAACGCTGGCGGCGGCTCGACAATCTGCTTCTGGTGGCCGCGACCGACAGCCTCAATCGTTTGTTTTCCAACGACATCGGCCCGGTGCGCCTGGCCCGCGACCTGGGCCTAGCGGCGGTCAACCAACTGCCGCCGCTGAAGCGCCTGTTCATGCGCCACGCCATGGGGCTGGTCGGCGATCTGCCGCGGCTGATCCGCGGCGAGGCGCTCTGATTCCGGACTGCGACATCTCGAAAACAGACATCTCGAAGACAGGGAGACATCATGGCTGGCTATTGGGTGGTGAAGGTCAGGGTGACGGACGCGGCGGCCTACGGCGCATACGCCAAGCTCGCCTCCGAGGCGGTGGCCAAGTATGGCGGCCGCTTCCTGGTGCGCGGCGGACCGGCCACGACCATGGAAGGCGAGGACTTTCCGCGCAACGTGGTCATCGAATTCTCCAGCGTCGAACAGGCGCACGCCTGCTACGACTCGCCGGAGTACAAGGAGGCCCTGGCCTGCCAGGAAGGCGCGGCGGACCGGATGTTCGCGGTCGTCGAGGGCGTGTGAGTGGCGCGCAGGCGGCGCGCGCCGCGCCTCAAACCTCGCGGCCCAGCAGCTCGTCATCGAAGGGGTAGGTCGAGAGCACCTGGGCGCCCGTCTCGGTGATCAGCACCTGCTCTTCCAGCTTGACGCCTTCGCCGCCGCCGACCTCGCCGATGTAGCTCTCGACGCAGATCGTCATGCCGGCCTCGAAAAGGCCGTCGTAGCCGTGGCTCGCCATGTCCTCCATGTGGGAGCAGTGGGGATACTCGTCGGCCATGCCGACGCCGTGCACGATCACGGAATAGCGTTGCGGTGCGCACGAGGCCGGCAGCTTCCAGGCTTTCTCCGACAGCTCGCGGTACGAGAGCCCCGGCTTCAATAGGCCGATGTTGGTGTGGATCTGCTCCCAGGCCAGGCGGTAAAGCCGGCGCTGCTCGTCGCTCGGCTTTCCGGGCCCGCAGAAGTAGGTCCGGGAAATATCCGCGCAATAGCTGTGGGGGCCGATCAGGTCGGTGTCGAAGGCGACCAGTTCGCCGGGGCGGATCACCCGGTCGCTGCACTCGTGGAACCAGGGGTTGGTACGCGGTCCCGAGGCCAGCAGACGGGTCTCGATCCATTCCCCGCCCATGGCGATGTTCATCTGGTGCAGAACGGACCACAGCTCGTTTTCCGTGAGCCCCGGCTCGAGCACCTCGCGCATGCGCGCCATGCCCAATTCGCAGACGGCGACCGAGGCCGCCATGCAGGCCAGTTCTTCCGCCGATTTGATGTGGCGGGCCAGTTCCGTCACCTCCTGGCCGTCCATCACCTCGATGCCCTCGGCGACGAGCGCCGCCACACCCATGGGATCGCACTTGTCGATGGCGAAGCGCCGATTGCCGCCACCGTGCAGGCGCATCAGGTCGGCCAGCTCGGCCGCCCAGCGTTTCGCCCGCTCCGCGCCCGTGTAGGCGGCGCCGAAGTAGAACCAACTCAACGCATGGCGCACCTCGTCCACCGTCTCCAGATCGGCGGAGAGATGCTCGCAGTTGTGGAAATCGAACAGCACGATGGGGCCTTCGGTGGGAATGAAGCAGTAGCGGACCGCGTTGTGCATGGTCCACACCGTCATGTTCCGCGCCCCAGTGGCGTAGCGGATGTTGATCGGGTCGTAGAGCACGATACCGCCGTAATCCAGGCGCTTGAGCTCGCCGCGGATGCGCCCCAATCGGTAGGCCCGGAGAGCGCGCATGTCGATCTGGCTCTCGCTGCCGGTCACCTGCTCGGCGCCGCTCTGCGGTGCGGCCGCCGGGGCAAGCTCAGCGTTATCTTGTTGCCGGTGTGCGCCCCGGGGCGCGATCGTGTCGCTCGACATGGCCATCGTCTCTCGCGGTTGAATCTCCGCGCAGTCTGCCAGAGCTCATACCAGCAGTCATTGGTATAACGCGGCTGTCTAGCAGGAAATCGACCTGGAATTGACGCGCATGGAGCAGTGGCGAGGGGTTATACCAACGGTCCTATATATTGACCCTTTTCACCGAGGTGATTTTGGCGCACCGGCTAGGAGCGAGTCGCGCCGTAGTGCCGGATACTTCAAGCGACGAGCAACGCCGCCGGTGGCCAAAATCGCCCGGCCTCATGGTGGGGCAAATCGGCCCGCCGGGTGCGTTCCGGCGCGCGCCCGATGCCTCCAGCATCGCGCTTCACGCCGCGCCTGCCCGGACGAACCGATTTGCACCCATGAAATGGGTCAATATATAGGACCGTTGGTATTAGGTCCGCCGCGGCGGCTCGCGGCTGAGCCCGCGGTGCTCGACCTCGGCCAGGTAGGTCGCCCATTTGTCGTCCCGACCCTGCCCAAGCTCGTAGAGGTAGTCCCACGAAAAGATGCCGGTGTCGTGCAGATCGTCGAAACGGATGCGGATGGCGTAGTTGCCGACGGGCTCGATCTCCATGATCCCCACGTGGCGGCGCCCGGCGACGATCTGCTTCTGGCCGGGCCCGTGGCCCTGCACCTCGGCCGACGGGCTCTCGACGCGGAGGTATTCCGCCGGATAGGTGAAGGTTTGCCCGTCCTCGAAATCGACCTCGAGGCGCTTGTCCGCCGAGATATAACGCACTTCGGCGGCGCGATGCTTGGCGCTGAAGGTCTCGTTCATGGCGCGCGTCCCGATTGGCCGGCCCGTTACACCAACGGTCCTAGATATTGACTCATTTCACCGAGGCGATTTTGGTTCGCCGGATAGGAGCGAGCCGCGCCGTAGTGCCGGACACTTCAAGCGACGAGCGACGCCGACGGCGGCCAATAGCGCCCGGCCTGCGGTGGGGCAAATCGGCCCGCAGGGTGTGTTGCAGCGCTCGCCCGATGTCCCTGCATCGCGCTTCACTCCGCGCCTGCCCGGACGAACCGATTTGCACCCATGAAATGGGGCAATATCTAGGACCGTTGGTATTAGTCATCGAGCTGGCGGGCCTCGTCTGGCAGCATGATGGGAATGCCGTCGCGGATCGGATAGGCCAGACCGGCCTGCCGGCTGATCAGCTCCTGGGCTTCCGCGTCGTATTCGAGGGGCGCCTTCGTGAGGGGGCAGACCAGAA
>JAZFZX010000363.1:0-9441 GCA_036444135.1 Kiloniellales bacterium
AAGCGCCGCAAGCCGGCAGCCGCCCGGCGCGCCCTTTTCCCGGACGGCGGCGGCGCCTATCCTTGCATGCGCCATGACGACTGCCGTTGACCCCCGTCCCGCGATCCCGCTGGTCGAGCTGGGCACCGCCCCGGCCGCCGCGCTGATCGAGGCCGAGAGCGAGCGCGTTCACGCCTTGATGACCGCGGCCCGGCGCGCCTATTCCCCGCCCGTGCTCGCCGTCGGGGACCGAATCTCTCGCCGCTGGCTGGAGAAGGCGGCGAACCCTTATACAGAGGAGATCGCGGGCGTGGCCGCGCGCCTGCCGGGGCCCGGGGGCTGGATGCTCAACCTCAGCCACGAGTGGGCCTGCACCTCCGCCGTGGCGCCGGCGGCGGGCGGAGAGAGCAACCGCCTCCTGCACACGCTCGACTGGCAGATGGCGGGCCTGGGCGCAAACCTGCTGGCCGTGCGCCGCCGCGGCCCAGCCGGGCCCTGGCTGGACGTGACCTGGCCCGGCTTCGTCGGCACGCTGCAAGGCCTAGCCACCGGGCGCTTCGCAGCGGCCTTCAACCAGGCGCCCCTGCGCCGGCGCAGCGGGCTGTTCCTGGCCGACTGGGCGATCCAGCGCGCCGCCTTCTGGCGCAGCCGCCATCTGCCGCCGGCCCATCTGCTGCGGCAAGTCTTCGACGAGGCCGCCGATTACGCCGAGGCGAAGGAGAGGCTGGCGGAAACGCCGCTCGCCCTGCCGGTCATCTTCGCGCTGAGCGGCCTCGAGCCGGACGAGGGCTGCATCATCGAGCGCCTGGAGACCCGCGCCTTCGTGCGCGAGGCCCCGGCAGCGGCGGCCAACCACTGGCAGGCGGTCGGTCTTGCCGGCTATTCCCGGGGCGTGGAGAGCGAGGCGCGCAGCCGCCTGTTGTCCGGGCGCCTGTCCGGCTCCGATTCCGGCCTCGATTGGGTGGTGCCGCCAGTGCTGAACGAACTGACCCGCGTGGCGCTCCGCGCCGAGGCCGCTCGGGGACGCCTCGCCGTCCAGGGCTACGAGGCTTACGGGCCGGCGACGGCGGTGCTCGAAATCGAGGAAACGCCCCCGTCAGGCCCCGGTCCGGGCGGCGATCGAACATTGACAGGCAAGGCTCCGGCGCTATAGTGCGCCCCGCCGGCCGCGGGCACTGAACCGCGGTCGTCTTGCTGTCGCGGAAAACTCTCGGTCACGTCATGTACGCAGTCATCAAGACCGGCGGCAAACAGTACAAAGTCGCCAAGGATCAAATCGTCATCGTCGAGAAGCTGTCGGGCGAGACCGGCGATAGCGTGGCCTTCGAGCAGATCTTGATGGTCGGCGACGAGGCGGCCTCGACGGTCGGCACCCCTTACGTGGCCGGCGCGAGCGTGACGGCCGAGGTTCTGGGCCAGGACCGCGACGAGAAGATCGTGGTGTTCAAGAAAAAGCGCCGGAAGAACTACCGCCGCCGCAAGGGCCACCGCCAGGAGCAGACCGTCCTGCGCATCACGGATATTTTGACCGACGGCAAGAAGCCGTCGAAGGCCAAGGCCGCGAAGACCGAGGCCGCGAAGCCGGAGGCTCCAAAGCCCGAGGCCGCGGAAGACGCGAAAGAGCCGGCGGCCAAGGCAGCGAAGAAGCCGGAGGCGGCGCCCAAGGCCAAGGCGGCCGCGAAGAAACCTGCCCCGGCCAAGGCCGCGGCCGGCAAAGCCAAGAAACCGGCCACCAAGAAACCTGCCGCCAAGAAGAGCGCGGGCAAAGCGGCCAAAGAAAGCGAGGGGTAGGGCCTCATGGCACACAAGAAAGCCGGCGGATCGTCGCGCAACGGGCGCGATTCCATCGGCCGCCGCCTGGGTGTCAAGCGGTTCGGCGGCGAGATCGTCATTCCCGGAAACATCATCGTCCGCCAGCGCGGCACCAAGTTCCATCCTAGCGTCGGCGTCGGCATGGGCCGGGACCACACGCTTTTCGCGACCTCCGGGGGACGCGTGACCTTCACCACGAAGAGTGGCGGTCGGACCTACGTTTCGGTGGAGCCGTCGGACTAGACGGCCCCCGCCGTTGGACCGAGTTCCGGGGGAATGGCGCGCCGTTCCCCCTTTTTTATTTGGGCTTGGCGTGAACGCGACGGAAACGGCATGAAATTCCTCGACGAAGCCAAGATCTACCTGCGCAGCGGCGACGGCGGAGCCGGCTGCATGAGCTTTCGGCGCGAGAAGTATCTGGAGTTCGGCGGCCCCGACGGCGGCGCCGGCGGGCGCGGCGGGGACGTGGTGGCCGAGGCGGCCGACAGCCTCAACACCCTGATCGACTTCCGTTACCGGCAGCATTTCAAGGCCAAACGCGGCCAGCACGGCCGCGGCAAGAACATGACCGGGGCCGGCGGCGAGGGCCTTGTCATACGGGTTCCCACGGGCACGCAGATCCTCGACGAATCGAAGCAGGTGGTGCTGGCCGACCTGACCGAACCGGGCGCGCGCGCCCTGCTCGCCAAGGGTGGCGACGGCGGCTTCGGCAACACGCATTACAAGTCGTCAACCAACCGGGCGCCGCGGCGTTCGGATCCAGGCTGGCCGGGCGAGGAACGCTGGGTGTGGCTGCGCCTGAAGCTGATCGCCGATGCCGGTCTCGTCGGCCTGCCCAACGCCGGCAAGTCCACCTTTCTCGCCGCGGTGTCGCAGGCGCGGCCCAAGGTCGCCGACTATCCCTTCACCACCCTGCATCCGGTGCTGGGCGTCGTCGAGATCCACCACGAGGCCTTCGTGCTGGCCGACATTCCCGGATTGATCGAAGGCGCCCACGCCGGCGCCGGACTGGGTGACCGCTTCCTCGGCCATGTCGAGCGCTGCGGCGCGCTGCTGCACCTGGTCGACGGCACGCGCGAGGACGTGGCCGAGGCCTACCATACCGTCCGGGCTGAACTGGAAGCCTATGGGCACGGGCTCGCCGAAAAGCACGAGGTGGTCGCCCTCAACAAGATCGACGCCCTCGGCCCCGAGGAGAAGAGCGACAAGCTCGCCCACCTCAGCCGGGCCGCCGGACGGCAGGCCGCCGCCCTGTCGGGGGTGACCGGCGAGAACGTTTCAGAGGTCCTGGGCCAGCTGCTCGCACAGGTCCGGGCGCGCCGTGCCGAAGCCGGGGCGCGGCACGGCCAGCCATCCGCAGAGGCGTTCCGGCCATGACGACCACACCCAAACTCGACGACGCGCGGCGGCTGGTGGTCAAGATCGGCTCGACCCTGCTGGTCGACGAGACACACCGCCGGCTGCGCCGCCGCTGGCTCGACGCGCTGAGCGACGATCTGGCGGCGCTCAGGGCGCGCGGGGCCGAGGTCATCGTCGTGTCGTCGGGCGCCATCGCGCTTGGCCGCCACCAATTGGGCCTGCATCGCCGGACCATGCGCCTGGAGGAAAGCCAGGCCGCCGCCGCCACGGGCCAGATTGAGTTGGCCCACGCCTATCGGGAGACGCTGGCGCGACACGATATCGCCGTGGCGCAGATCCTGCTGACCCTGGAAGACACGGAGGAACGGCGCCGCCATCTCAACGCCCGCAGCACCTTGGCGACCCTGCTGCGCCTCGGACCGCTGCCGATCATCAACGAGAACGACACCGTCGCCACCTCGACCATCCGCGTCGGCGACAACGACCGCCTGGCCGCGCGCGTTGCCGCCATGATGAACGCGGACGTCCTGGTTCTGCTCTCGGACATCGACGGCCTCTACACGCGCGATCCGCGGCGGCACCCCGACGCCGTCTTCGTGCCGCTGGTCTCTTCGATCACGCCGGACATCGAGGCCATGGCCGGCCAAGCGCCGCCCGGCTACTCCTCCGGCGGCATGGTCACCAAGCTGGCCGCCGCGCGGATCGCCGTCTCCGGCGGCTGCAAGATGGTGATCGCCGATGGCCGGCGCGAGAACCCCCTGGCCGCCGTGGCATCGGGTGAACGCTGCACCTGGTTCCTGGCCGACATCGAGCCGCTCACCGCACGTAAGCGCTGGATCGCCGGTTCGTTGAAGCCGATGGGCTCGGTCGTCGTCGACGCCGGCGCGGTGGCCGCCTTGGGACGGGGCAAGAGCCTGTTGCCCGCCGGCGTCATGCAGATCGAGGGCGCCTTCGAGCGCGGCGACGCCGTGTTGGTCAAAGACGACGGCGGCCGCGAGGTCGCCCGCGGCCTGATCGCCTATTCAGCGGCCGATGCCTCGCAGATCCTGGGGCACAAGAGCCGTGAAATCGAAGCCCTTCTCGGTTACCGTGGGCGTGAGGAGCTGATCCACAGGGACGATTTGGTGTTGACCCGGGGGAGAACGACATGACCGGAGCGGCAGAATCCGGGGCCGTGGCCCTGAAGGACGACCTGGCCGCGGACATGGCGGCCCTCGGCCGCGCGGCACGGGCCGCGGCAAGCGAACTGGCCCTGACCGGAAGCGAAACGAAGGCCCGCGCCCTCGAGGCCGCCGCCGCCGTGATCCGCGAACGGCAGGCGGCCATCCTCGAAGCGAACCAGCGCGACATGGCCGCGGCCCGCGCCAAGGGCCTCGCACCCGCGATGCTCGACCGCCTGGAGCTCAACCCCGAGCGCGTCGAGGCCATGGCCGAGGGACTGGAGCAGATCGCCGCCTTTCCGGACCCGGTCGGGCGCACGCTCGGCGAGTGGGAGCGGCCCAACGGCCTCAAGATCGCCCGGGTCTCGGTTCCGCTGGGCGTCATCGCCATCATCTACGAAAGCCGCCCGAACGTGACCGCCGATGCCGGCGGACTGTGCCTCAAGGCGGGCAACGCCGCGATCCTGCGCGGCGGTTCGGAAAGCTTCCATTCATCCGGTGCGATCCTGGAATGTCTGCAGGAAGGCTTGAGCCAGGCAGGTCTGCCGCGCGATTCGATGCAACGGCTGCCGACCACCGACCGCGCCGCCGTCGGCATCCTGCTGACCATGAGCGAGTTCGTGGATGTCATCGTGCCGCGCGGCGGGCGCGGCCTGATCGAACGCATCTTCGCCGAAAGCAAGATACCGGTGCTGGCGCACCTTGAGGGCCTGTGCCACACCTACGTGGACCGGGCCGCCGACCTGGACATGGCGCGCACGGTGGTGTTGAACGCCAAGATGCGGCGCACCGGCATCTGCGGCGCCACCGAGACCCTGCTCGTCGACCGCCAGGTGGCGGCCAGCCATCTGCCCGCGATCACCGAGGACCTGGCGGCGGCAGGCTGCGAGCTGCGCGGCGACGATGCGGCGCAGGCCCTCGATTCCCGGATTTCCCCGGCTGGTTCGGACGACTGGGATACGGAGTATCTGGCACCCATCCTGTCGATCAAGGTGGTGGACGGCGTGGACGATGCGATCAGCTTCATCAACCGCCACGGATCGCACCATACCGAGGCCATCATCACCGAGGACGCGGCGACCGCCGAACGCTTTATCGACCGGGTGGATGCCGGCATCGTCATGCACAACACCTCCACCCAGTTCGCCGACGGCGGAGAGTTCGGCATGGGGGCCGAGATCGGCATCTCCACCGGCAAGCTGCACGCCCGCGGACCGGTCGGCGCCGAGCAGCTGACCAGCTACAAATACGTGGTCCGCGGCGCCGGACAGGCCCGCCCCTGAGCGCCCGGCAGCCCGACGATCCGACGCCGGCCGGGGGCCAGCCGCCGACACCGGCGCGGATCGGCAGCGCCCTGGGCGGCCGTCTGCCCGGCCCCGGTATGCGGATCGGCCTGCTCGGCGGTTCGTTCAATCCGGCCCACGAGGGCCATGTCATGATCAGCGAGACGGCGCTGGCGCGCCTCGGGCTCGACCAGGTCTGGTGGCTGGTCTCACCGCAAAACCCGCTGAAACCCGCGGCCCAGTCCGCACCCCTGGACGATCGCCTGGCCCAGGCGCGGGCCATCGCGACGCACCCGCGGCTTCACATCGCGGCGCTCGAGGACGTGCTGGGCACGCAGTTCAGCGCCGATACCCTGGCCGTGCTCAAGCGGCGTTTCCCGCGGGTCGACTTCGTCTGGCTGATCGGTGCGGACAACTTGATTCAGCTGCCGCAATGGAAGGACTGGAAATCCATCTTTCATACGGTGGTTATTGCGGTTTTCGGCCGCCCTTCCTATTCTTTAAGGGCGCTGGCCGCCCAGGCCGCGGGGCATTTCGCCCGCTATCGGGTGGCGGAGAGCCGGGCCAAGCAGCTGGCCGGAATGCCGCCGCCGGCATGGGTGTTCATTCACGGGCCGCTCAGCTCGCGTTCGTCGACCGAATTGCGGGCGGCCCGGGCGGACAGGAAGCAGCGCAATTGAGGGTCCGGCCACCCCCGAGGCGGCGGGCCGCAAGGACAACGGCAGAGGAGAACACGGCCATACCACCCACGGATGAGGTCCCCAATACGGCGGTCGGCCAGGACCGGAAAGACGGCTCGAACGACCGCGACAACACGACCCTGGGGGCCGGTCGTCAGGAACCGGGTCTCGCGCACAGCCGACACCTGGTTGATCTCGTGCAAGCATCGCTCGAGGACGACAAGGCCGAAGACACCGTTGTCATCGAACTCGCCAACAAATCCAGTATCGCCGATTACATGGTGATCGCCAGCGGCCGGTCGCGGCGCCAGGTGGGCGCCATGGCCGCGCACCTGCACGAAAAGCTCAAGAAAGAGCTTGGCAAGGTCGCGGTGGAAGGCGCCGCGCGCTGCGATTGGGTGTTGATCGACGGCGGCGACGTCATCGTGCATCTGTTCCGCCCCGAGGTACGCGCCTTCTACAATCTCGAAAAGATGTGGGGCGCGGAACTTCCGGAGCCCAGCCGGCCCGCGGCCACGGCGTGACTCCGGCCCGGCGCGGCGTCTGCGGAACCAGCCATTCATGCGCATCACCGTCATAGCGGCGGGACGCGCCAAATCCGACCCGGCGCGCGATCTCTACGACCTCTATGCCGGCCGCCTGCGTTGGCCGTTCGTCCTCCGCGAGATCGAGGAGCGCCGCGCCCTGCCGCCGGCCGAACTCACGAAACGGGAGGGCGAGTTGATCCTCAAGGCGGTGCCGGCGGGCGCCCGGCTGGTGGCGCTGGACGAGCGCGGAAAGACCGTGAACAGCCGCGCCTTCGCGGCGCTCATCGGACGCTGGCAGGACGAGGGGTACGCCGACCTGGCCTTTGCGATCGGCGGCGCCGAGGGCCTTTCGCCGGCGGTACTGGAACGGGCCGATCTGCGGCTCTCGCTGGGGCCCATGACCTGGCCGCACCTGCTGGTGCGCGCCTTGCTGGTTGAACAGCTCTTTCGCGCTCAGGCGATCCTCGACGGCCACCCCTATCACCGCGACTAGCGCATTTTCACTTCGGGCGGGCGGGGACGAGGCCGGGGGTGAGGGCGGACGCGATTCCACGCGCGTGGAAAGGGCTCTAGGAACCCACGGCAAAAACCTGTTGGTAAGCCAGGGAATCGCATATATAGAGCCCCCATGAGCGACCGCGTCACACCGCGCCCCGTGGTGCTTGCCATCCTCGACGGCTGGGGTCACCGCGAGCAGTGCGAGAGCAACGCAATCTGCCAAGCCGCGACGCCGAATCTCGATCGCCTGACCCGGACCGGCCCGCAGGCCCTGATTGACGCGTCCGAGACCCAGGTGGGCCTGCCCAGCGGGCAGATGGGCAATTCCGAGGTCGGCCACATGAACATCGGCGCCGGGCGCGTTGTGCTGCAGGACCTGCCGCGCATCGATGCCGCCATCGAAGACGGCGAACTGACCCGAAACCCGGCGCTCCGGCATGCCATCGCGCGGCTCAAGGAAACCGGCGGCACGGCGCACCTCATGGGCCTGCTGTCGCCCGGCGGGGTGCACTCCCATCAGGACCAGATGGCGGCGCTCGCAAACGAGATCGCCGCCGCCGGCGTACCGGTCGCCGTGCACGCGCTCCTCGACGGCCGTGACACGCCACCGCGCAGCGTGCTGGGCTTTCTGTCGGACTTCCAAGCCGCCACGGCGGCGCCCGTGGCCACCGTGACCGGACGCTATTACGCGATGGACCGTGACAAACGGTGGGACCGGACCGAACGGGCTTACCGAACCATCGGCGAGGGCGCCGCGGCGCCCGGCGGCCTGAGCGCCCCGGACGCGCGGCAGGCCGTCGAGCAGAGCTACCAGGCGGGCAAGGGCGATGAGTTCGTGGCGCCCACTGCGGTGGGCAGCTATGCCGGCATGCGCGACGGGGACGGGATCGTCATGGCCAATTTCCGGGCCGACCGCGCGCGGCAAATCCTATACGCCTTGCTCGATCCCGCCTTCGACGGCTTCGCGCGGGGCCCGGCTACCGACTTCACGGCTGCCGTGGGTATGGTGAGCTATGGCGACGGGCTGAATCGGTTTATGGAAGCCATCTTCCCGCCGCTCGACCTGCGGGCAACGCTGGGCGAACTGCTGGCCCAGGCCGGCCGCAGGCAGCTGCGCATCGCCGAAACCGAGAAATACGCCCATGTGACCTTTTTCTTCAACGGCGGCCGCGAGGCGGTGTTCGAGGGCGAAGAGCGCATACTGGTGCCGTCGCCAAAGGTCGCGACCTATGACCTGCAACCGGAGATGTCGGCCCCCGAAGTCACCGACCGGCTGATCGGGGCCATCGAAACCGGCGGTTTCGACCTCATCGTCGTCAACTACGCCAACGGCGACATGGTTGGGCATACGGGCAATCTGGCAGCGGCCACGCGGGCGGTGGAGACGGTCGACGCCTGCCTCGGCCGCCTGAGCGAGGCGGTCACCTCCGCCGGCGGCTGCCTGCTGATCACCTCGGATCACGGCAACGCCGAACAAATGGACGACCCCGCGACGGGGCAAGCCCACACCGCCCACACGATGAACAGGGTGCCGGCCATACTGGCCGGCGCGCCGGCCTGGATCGGCGCGCTCAACGATGGCTGCCTGGCCGATATTGCGCCGACCATCCTCGAACTCATGAACCTGAACCAGCCGGTGGAGATGACCGGCCAATCGCTGATCCGGGCACGCAGCCCGTTGCGGGCGGCCGAACCCGCCGAAGCGGCGGCGGAGTGACGTGACAACAAAACCGCACCACGCCGGACGGACGGCCCGCCACGCGGCGGCGGCGGCGATCCTGATCGTGGGCGCCAGCCTGTCGGGGCCCGGCGCGGCTCTTGGCGAAGAAAGCGGCCAACGCCTCCAAGAGGTCGAACGCGCGGCTCAGAAGAACCAGGCCCAAAGCCAGGCGCTGAGTCGGATGGCGGCAAGCCTGCGCCGGGAGATCGAGACGCTGCAAGGCGAGACCGTCACCGCCGCGCGCAAGATGCAGGACCTGGAGACCCGGCTTACGGACATCGAGGACAGGTTGGTGCGCCTGGAATCGGAGCGGGACGCCAAGGCGGCCGCGCTGGACGCCCGCCGTGGCCAGCTCTATCACACGCTGGCGGCCCTGCAGCGGATCGCCGTGCAGCCGACCGAGGCGCTTCTGGTCGGGCCCGG
>JAZFZX010000364.1:0-2001 GCA_036444135.1 Kiloniellales bacterium
GCGAGGAGATCACGGTCGAGATCGAGTACCAGGACCGCGCGCTCTATCGCGACGGCCGTTTCGAGCTGCGCTTTCCCATGGTCGTGGCGCCGCGCTACACGCCCTCGGGCGAGGCGCCGCTGGTCACCGCCCCGGCGCCCGCAGACCCACTGCAACCGCCATTACAGCCCATTGCCCACCAGTCTGAGACGGAGCAGCCGCCCTTCCCAGTGGAGACTCCTGCCGAGGCGCCTGGCCGCGACCTGTTCGGCCCGGTCAAGCGGCCCGGGACCGGCCAGGAGAACGGCGTGACGCTGGTGGTCCATCTGAACGCCGGCCTGCCGCTCGCCGAGGTGAAGAGCCTCTATCATGCCGTGTCGATCGAAACCCTGGACGCCGAACGGCGCATCATCACCCTGGCCGAAGGCAGCGCCGTCGCCAACCGCGACTTCGTGCTCGCCTGGGCGCCACAGGTCGGCGCCGCGCCGGAAGCGGCGGTCTTCGCCGACGAGGTGGAGGGCGAGAGCTATCTGGCCGTGACCCTCGTACCACCAAGTCCGATCGAGCCAGAGGCGGATTCACCGCGGGACACCGCGCTCGTGGCGCGCGAGCTGATCCTGATCGTGGACACCTCGGGTTCCATGCACGGCCCCTCGATCGCCCAAGCCAAGCGGGCGCTCCTGCTGGCGCTCGACCGGCTCCATGCGGAGGACCGCTTCAACGTCATCCGTTTCGACAACGAGGCCGAGGCCCTATTCGCCGCCCCGCGACCGGCGACGGATGCCAATCTGCGGCGCGCCGGCGCCTATGTGGCAAGCTTCGCCGCCGAGGGCGGCACCAACATGCGCCCGGCGCTGACGATGGCGCTCCGGCAACCGGCCGGCCCGGACCACCTGCGCCAAGTGGTGTTTCTGACCGACGGCGCCGTCAGCAACGAAAAGCAGCTGTTCGCCACCATCGCCGCACGGCTCGAAGGCGCGCGGCTGTTCACCGTCGGCCTGGGCTCGGCACCCAACGGCTATTTCATGCGCAAGGCCGCCGAGGTCGGCCGCGGCACCTTCACCACCATCGGCGACCTTGCCGAGACCGAATCCCGCATGGCGGAACTTTTCCGCAAGCTGGAAAGTCCGGTACTGACCGATCTCGAGGTCGACTGGCCGGTGGCGGCCGGCGGGCGGGTCGACGTGCACCCCTCGCCCCTGCCCGACCTCTACGCGGGCGAAACGATCACCTTCACCGCCCGCCTGCCCGAGGCCGCGATGAACGAACTGGCGGGTGCGCTGCTGGTGACCGGCCGTACCGGGGCCGAGGCGTGGCAACGCCGTGTTTCGCTGGCCAACCTCGAACCGGCGCCGGGCGTGGCCGCCCTCTGGGCCCGGGCCCGCATCGCCGGCATCCGCGACGGCCTGCACCTGGGCCGCGATCCCGAGGCCGTGCGCCGGGAGGCGACCGAGGTGGCCCTCAAGCACCGGCTGGTCAGCGTCTACACCAGCCTAGTCGCGGTGGACGAGGTCGTCTCCCGGCCGGAGGGTGCACCACTTGCCCGGAGCGAGATGCCGCGTGAGCTGCCCGACGGCTGGAGCTACGAGCACGTGTTCGGCGCGGCCGAGAAGGTCATGCGGTTGCGTGCCGTACCGGCCTCCATGAAGCAGGCCCTGGCCACCAGTACGGCCCCGCAGGGCCAATCCGTCGGCCTGCCCCAGACGGCGACCCCGGCCACTCAGCAGGCCTTGCTCGGGCTGGGTCTGGCGGCCCTTGGCGCCTATCTGCTGTTGTTCGCGGGGCGGCTGCGCCGCGCCCGGACCGGGTGCAATGGCTGAGAGGCCGGTGCACCGGCGACGGGGGAGCCTCGCCTTTGCCGCCGGCCTCCTGCTGCTCGCACTCGGCGGCTGGCAGATGGGCTCGGCTGCCTATCTGCACGCCAAGGCCTGGCTGGCCCAGGTGCTGCTCGCCGAGGCCTGGGCGGCCACACTGGCGGACGGCACGCCGCAGAAGCCGTGGCCCTGGGCCGACACCGCGCCG
>JAZFZX010000365.1:0-2307 GCA_036444135.1 Kiloniellales bacterium
GCGGTAACCCACCTTGGCGGCGATGGTCTTGACCGGCAGGTTGGTCGTCTGCAGCAGCTTGGCGGCGCGGCGCATGCGGCTATCCACCAGGAAATCGTGCGGCGATTTGCCGAAGGCGGAGATGAAGTGGGCCGAGAAGGACGCCCGGCTCATGCCGGCCATGTCGGCCAGGTCCTGCAGACGGTGGGGTTCCTCCGGATGGTCGAGGATGGCCTCGACCGCCTGGGCCAGGCGCGGGTCCTGCATCGCCGCGACCCACGGCGGACGCATGCTGTCGCGTTGCACGATGCGGCGCAGGACGAGGATCAGGCACTGCTTCATCAGGGTCTCGGCGAGCGCCCGGCTGCCCACCCGGGGGTCGACCAGTTCATCCAACAGCGCCCGGAAGGCATTCGATCCCGTATCGCAGTTGGCGAAGCTTTCCAGCACCGGCTCGCGCAGCTGGTCGAATATGCCCGTCCCGTTGCCATAGGTTGCCCCGATTCCGCCGCACGCGAGCACCACCTTCTGCGGGCCATTTTCGGTCTTGAAGTTCACAAGTCCCTCGGTCAGCGGCAGGCAGCGGATATCCGCCGGTTCGGCGGGGCGCGTCTCAAGGTCGTCCGGATGCGGCGCGGCGATCTCCTGCTGGTGGCCGGGCGGAACCAGGATGACGGTGGACGGCCCGATGACGGCAGGGTCGCCGTCCGAGATGCGGATGGTTCCCTGGCCGGCCAGCACGTAATACAGGGCCAGCTGATCCGTCGGCGCGACGGCCAAACGCCAGCCGCGGCGAATGGCGCAGATCCGGAAGGCCTCGACCCGAACGTCGAAGGCTGACAAAAACTTTTCTATCGCAAGCACGTCGGGATTTTCGACACTTTGGCGTCCAAGCGCAACTCCCGTGACGAGAGGGGGTCTCGACGCACCGCCCAGCGCACCAGGTTCGGCGTCTCGGGCACGCGCCGCGCGCACCGCGCATACGCCTTCTTGGGGCCGCCCGCGCTTTTGCTGTGACATGGCTCTATATGGAGGCGCATTGGTATAAGATCGCTCGCTGGGGCGCACCACTGGGGGAGAGCGATCATGGCGACGTTGACGGTTCCGGCGCGCGAAGGGCGCGGCTTTCGAATCTCCGAAGGCGGGCGATTTCGGATCGTCACCCCGCATGGCCAGCAGGCGGCGGACTTTTTTGCTTACAACGCCCAGAGCGTGGGCGAATGGCTGTCACCCAACCACACCTGGGTCAAGAATCGAAACGTGCGCCCGCGCGAGGGCGACGAGCTGGTGAGCCGCTTCCGCCGCCCGCTGCTGACGTTCACCAAGGACGGGGCCGGGGGCGTGCACGACATGATGCTCCCGGCCTGCGACCAGTTCCGCTACGAACAGCTCGGTCACGAAGGTCCGCATGCGAGCTGCAGCGAAAACCTGTGCAACGCCATGCGCCGGCTCGGCCACAACATCGATGTGATCCCCCAGCCGATCAACTTTTTCACCAACACCCTGGTCGAGACAGATGGCGCCTTCAACTCGCCGCCCAACCCGGTCGCGGCCGGCGCTTTCGTCGAGCTGGAGGCGTGCATGGACCTGATCTGCGTGGTCTCCGCCTGTCCCTACGACCTGTTCTTCGAAGACTGGCTCATCAATTCGCCGGAACGCGGGCCGACGGGATTGATCGTGGAGCTCCCGGAAGGCTAGGGCGGCGGCTCAGGCCCCGGTACTGGCGCGCGGCTCCACGCGCTGGGGTTCCACGCGGCGCGGCTGGACGGGCTGCGGCTTTGAAAACTTCTTCTTTTCTCGGCGGGGCTTGGGGCGCCGGTCCCTCGGTTTGCGCTTGGGCAGACGCACCACAGGCGCGACCAGTATCACGATCCCCAGCACCCCGAACACTGGCGCGGCCGGCCATTGCAGGAAACCGGCTAGCACCGGGTCCCACAGCGGTTCCCAGATGTAACGCTCGATGACGGCCTGAACCAGGTTGAGGCTTCCTGCATCCAGCGTGTACCACAGCTGCCCGAGGGGCATGATTCGGCTGCCGGTGCTCTTGGTGGCCGCCAGCAGATCCGCGGCGAGGATCACCAGGGCCACGACCACGAAAAATATCCCCAGGATGCGTCCGAAGGTTTTCATCGAAATAGTCCCAAACAGCCATCGCTTCGCAGCCACACCGGCCCCGGCGCGGCGCGATCCTAGCAGCCTTGCGGCGGCTTCGCCATGGGGCGCCCATGCCGTTGCATCGCCCCAGAAGCTCGGTTAACGTCCGCCGCCGAAGCCGGGCTCCGCGGAGGGGTGGCCGAGTGGCTTAAGGCGCACGCCTGGAAAGTGTGT
>JAZFZX010000366.1:0-2124 GCA_036444135.1 Kiloniellales bacterium
ACCGCGATCTGACCGACATTTTCGAGCTCCAGGACGAGCTCACGCGAACCATCGTCGCGACGCTTCCGCGGCGCCTCGAAAGCGCCGATGCCGAGCGCATCCGCCGCAAGCCGCCCAGCAACATGGGGGTCTACGACCGCGTGCTGCGGGCCAAGCTGTGCCACCACCGGGGTTCGCGGGAAGACAACGCCGAAGGCCTGCGCTTGCTCGACCAGGCGATCGAGCTCGACCCCGAGTACGCGTCGGCCTATGCCTGGAAGGCCTGCACCTTGGGTCAGGCCTGGCATCGGGGATACCGCGAGCAAACCGACGAGCTCTGGGTGGAAATGTGGAACCTGACGCGCAAGGGCGTTTCGCTCGACGAAAACGATCTTGAGTGCATTCGCATTCTCTGCGAGTTCGGTATCGAGGAAGGCCGTTTGGACGAGGCGCAGATCTACAACGACAAGGCCCTCAGGTTGACCCCCAACGACCCGCGGATTGTCGCTCAACGGGGCGAGCTGCTGACCTGGCTCGGACAGCCGGAGGACGGTTTGGAATGGGTCGAGAAGGCGATGCAGCTCGATCCCTACGACGCCGATGCCTGGGCTCACCTTCTGGGCCGGGCCTTGTTCGGCGCACGCCGTTACGAAGAGGCAATCGGGGCGTTCAAGCGGGTGCCGAACCTGCAATTCGGGCACCGCGTCTATCTGGCCGCCTGCTATGGCCAGTTAGACAGATCTGAAGAAGCAAAATCCCAGGCGGCCCACATTCTCGAACTGAAACCGGACTTCACGGCAAAGAGCTTCGCCAAGTCCCTCTTCTACAAGGACCAGGCGGATCGGGATCACCTTTTCGAAGGGCTGCGAAAGGCCGGCCTGCCGGCCGAGTGAGCCGCGCTAGAAAGGAATCTCGTCGTCGAGGTCGCCCGCAGGCTCGGCCCCGCCCGAGCTCTGGCCGCCGCCGCCGCCGCCGCCGAAATCACCGGGACCTGCCTCGCCGCCGCCGCCGCGTGGGTCGAGCATGGTCAACTCGCCTCGATAGCGCTGCAGTACGACCTCCGTGGTGTACTTGTCCTGGCCCTGCTGGTCGGTCCACTTGCGGGTTTGGAGCTGGCCTTCCAGGTAAACCTTGGCGCCCTTCTTGAGGTATTTTTCGACCACATCGACAAGGCGTTCGTTGAAGATCACGACGCGGTGCCACTCGGTGCGCTCGCGCCGCTCGCCGGAGGCGCGGTCGCGCCAGGATTCGCTCGTGGCCACGGAGAGATGCCCGATCCGCGTGCCGTCCTGGGTGCTGCGGATCTCCGGGTCGCGGCCCAGATTGCCGATGAGAATGACCTTGTTGACCGAACCTGCCATGCGCCGCTCCCGGAGTTTCTTGGATCTGATAGTGCCTCGGCGAGGCGCACTCTAGCGCCCCGTTGGGCCATCCGCCAGCCGCATTTCGCCGCCGGCCGGCAAAACAGCAAGATCACCTACGCTTCGGGCTCGTCGACGAAGGGACCGTGGTCGCGCGGCAGGCCGTCGTCAATCACCAGCCAGGGAATTTGGCGGTCTGCGAAGCCGTGCGAGCTCGGCCGAAAGTCCTCGGGACGGTCGAGGCTGCCGATGCCGAATCCGACCAGCTCGGACCTGGCGATCTCCGGGTAGGGATCGGCGGCCATGCGGGAGTCCCCCTCGGGCGTGCCGGCACGGTACTGGAATAGCAACGGCGTGCCGCAGGTGGAACAGAAGCCGCGCTCGGCGAAGCTGGACGACTGGTAGAGGCTCGGCGCGCCCTTGGTATAGCGGACCGCCTGCTTGCGGAAGTCCACGTACAGGGCGAAGGGCCCTCCAAACGCCCGCTTGCACATGTCGCAGTGGCAGTACCCGATCCAGAACGGCGCCTCGCTCGCCTCGTAGCGCACCGCGCCGTAGAGGCAGCCGCCGGTGATCGGTTCGGAATCTTCGCTCACGTGATCCCCCTTATTCTGCGTTGGCGCCCGTATGCCAGGATAACATAACGACGCGACGCGCAAACGCTGCGCCGGATTGGCAGGGCATGCTCGCCCGCACTTTGATGGTTCTGAAGAGTCGCATTTCGCGGCCGCTTACCCCATATTCTAGGGCGTTGCCCGATTGCCCGCCCAACCCATTCGAGAGC
>JAZFZX010000367.1:0-4877 GCA_036444135.1 Kiloniellales bacterium
CTTGACCGAATCGATCAGGTCCTTGCCGGACATCTCGTAGTCCACGCCCAGCGCGTACCAGCGCATGGCCCAGTCCGGCTTCCATTGCAGCTTGCAGTGCCCGCCGGTCACCGGGACCTCGACCTGCCTGCCGTCCTCGTCCCGGTAGACGATGGTGCCGGCGTCCACGTCGCGCCCGACAACGGGCACCTGAAGCACCCGGCCGGTGCGCGGACAGACGGGCAGGAAGGGGCTGTAGGTCGCCCGCCGCTCCGGCCCCAGGGTCGGCAGCATGATCGCCATGATCTCGTCGTAGTGCTGGAGCACCTTCAGAAGCGCCTCGTCGAACCGCCCGGTACTGTAAAGCTCGGTTGCCGACTTGAACTCGTAATCGAAGCCGAATCCGTCGAGGAAAGCGCATAGGCGCGCATTGTTGTGGGCGCCGAAGCTGTCGTGCTCGCCGAACGGGTCGGGGATGCTGGTCAGCGGCTTGCCCAGATGCTGCGCCATCATATCCTGATTGGGGATGTTGTCCGGCACCTTGCGCAGGCCGTCCATATCGTCCGAGAAGCAGTAGAGGCGCGTCGGAATGTCGGACAAGCGCTGGAAGGCTTGGCGCACCATGGTGGTGCGCACCACCTCGCCGAAGGTTCCGATGTGCGGCAGGCCGGAAGGGCCGTAGCCCGTCTGGAACAGCACGAAACCCTTGACCGGCGCCGTGCCGCCGGTCCGATCGATGAGCGTGCGGGCCTCCACGAAAGGCCAGGCACGCGCCTCGCGCGCCAAGTCGCGCTCGTTTTCCATGACCCAGTTCGTGCTGTGGTTTGAGCGATCGCTTGCCGGGGGCGAACCTAGGCGGGGCGATGGGGCGCGTCAACGCCGCCGATCAAGCGGCGGTGCGACGGCCGCGTACGCCGATCGCCGGCAGGCCCTACGGCTGGCTCTTCCTGCCGTCTCTGCCGCGGTCGCCGAGCAAACGCCACAGGAAGCGGTGTTCCTGTCCCATCATCGCCAAGAACTCTTGCTTTTTTTCCGGCTCCAGGCCGTCGAGGAAGGCGTGCGTCTCGCTCATCACGCCGCCCAGGTAGGTGACAAACAGCTTGGAGCGTTCGCGCAACAACTCGTTGACGCGTGCCTGGTCGAGCGTGGGCTGACTCATTTCCGCGATCAAGTCCTGGCGCAACGGCCCGCCCTCTTCGCGCATCCGGGCGCGCTCAGCGCCGACGGCCCGGCGCAGGGCGCGAAGTTGTTCAAGCTCGCCTTGGCTCAAGCCCAACTCCTCGGCGACCATCTCGAAACGCGCGGCGGGCCTGTCGTGCAGCCGCTCAGCGGTAGTCTTGGAATAGACGTAGCCGCCCGCGAAAAAAGCGTTCAGCAGCAGCGAGCCTGCCAGAAGGATCCAGAGATATTTGGCGCGCATGCCGTCGCCTTCCTAGAGAATGTCCTCGCCGCCGCCATCGAGCAGGGAGCCAACCTCGCGGGCAAGAAGGCTGTCGACCTGGGTGCTGTAAGCGTATTCGGCGCGGCCCAGCTCGAACCCAGCGACGCTCACGACGATGAACCCGGCCGCCACGGTCGCGAAGGCCACGGCCCGCTGCGGTGCCTGTGGCAGCGCCGGAAAGCGTCCCAGCCAAGCCATCCAGCCGGGCCACCGGGCCGGGCCGTCCGGAACCAGGTCTTGTGCGCGCGCAATCAGCGACTCGGGCGCCGCTGTCGAACCCGCGTCGAGCGCTTCGCACGCCGCCACGGCAAGCTCGAGAGTCTCGGGCGAGGCCGCCAGTGCTGCTTCGACGCGCGCACGGACAGCTTCGTCCCCGCGGCCTTCCAGATAAGCCGCGAGATCCAGAGCGTCTATCCCAGGCGCGTTTTCCAGCAAGCTGCGGGTGGTCGCCTCGCGCGCGTGTGCCCAAAGCGCCGCGCCGTCCGCCGCTTTCTTGTCGCCGTCGGTCATGTCGTCACATCTCCTCGATGCGCATAATACGCGGATTCGGGGTTCGTCATCCCCGATTTTCTGTCTCTTACTTGCAAAAAATCGCCCCGTAGTCTGGGCGGCGGCTCGTGGCGCGCGCCGCGCCCGCGACCCACAGACCGCAACGGTGCCGCCATTCGGCCTGCCGCGCCGGCTTCCGTCCAGGACAGCCAGGTGCGCGCGCGGTAGTCTACCAGTCATGCCGATTCAAGATCCGTCCGCCGACAGCGATCCCGCCGCCGCCCGCCACAACGGCCTGCGCGAGCCCGTATTGGTGGCCGGGCATACACACGCCGTCTGGCTTTCCAGCGACGGGCAGGAGTCCCATTTGCAGCCTCTGGAAGCCGCCGCCCAGGCGCGGGCCGCGGCACCCATCGTCTGTCATGCGCCGGCCACCGCCCGGCGGTTGGGTTGCGAGCCCTTTGCCGCCCTCGACGTGCTGGAGCTGTTCGCCTTCGTGCGGCCGGCGGCGTTCTGCGTGCCGACGCCGGTCGGTCTGGCCGAGGCCCTCGGCCTGGCGAGTCCGCACGATCTCTCGGCCTGCGCGCGTACCCTGGCCGCCGTTGGTCAGAGACTGCTGGACGAATGCACCGCCCGCATCGCCGGGCGCGATGTGGATGCCGTGGACATCGCCTGGACCATGGGCCGCGCCGGCTGGCGGTGGGGACCGGCGGTGATGGCGGCTCTCGAACAAGCGCACGGGCCGGCCGGCGGCCAGACCTCCGGCAACGGGATGGCGGTCTGGGAGCGGCTGCCCGAGTGGCAAGACCAGGCGCCGCCCGGTGCACCCGGAAACGAGCCGGTGGACGCCGCCGATGCCCGCACCCGCCTGCGCGCGCTGCTGGGCCGCGACGCCGAGCCGCGCCCGCAGCAATCCGACTACGCTTCGGCACTCAGCCAGGCCTTCCAACCGCGGGACTCCGACGCGGCGCCGGTCCTGGTGCTGGCCGAAGCGGGAACCGGGGTGGGCAAGACCCTGGGCTACATCGCCCCGGCCAGCCTGTGGGCCGAGAAGAACAAGGGCGCCGTGTGGGTTTCCACCTTCACCCGCAACCTGCAGCACCAGATCGACGGAGAATTGAACCGTCTTCACCCGGAGCCGACCGAAAAGGCCGAGCGGGTGGTGATTCGTAAGGGCCGCGAGAACTATCTCTGCCTCCTGAATTTGGAGGAGGCCGTCCGCGGGCTATCGGTGCGCCCGGCCGACGCGATCGCCGTCGGGCTGCTCGTGCGCTGGGCCGGCAAGAGCCGCGATGGCGATATGATGGGCGGCGACTTCCCGGGTTGGCTGCCGGAGCTGATGGGCCGGGGCCGCACGCTGGGTCTCACCGACCGCCGCGGCGAGTGCATCTATTCCGCTTGCCCACACTACCGTACATGCTTCATCGAGCGGGGAATCCGGCGCGCGCGTCACGCCCGCACGGTTGTCGCGAACCACGCCTTGGTGATGATTCAAGCGGCCCGGGGCCACGGCGAGGAAGGGCTGCTGCCGGGCCGCCTGGTGTTCGACGAAGGCCACCATGTCTTCGACGCCGCCGACAGCGCATTTTCCGCCCATTTAACCGGTCAGGAGAGCAATGACTTGCGGCGCTGGCTGCTCGGCGCCGAGGCGCGCGGTCGCAGCGCCGGGCGCCTGCGGGGCCTGAAGCGCCGGATCGAGGATCTCGCCGCCGGCAACAAGCCTGCGTCCGAGGCGCTGCGCGCGGCCCTGGCCGCCGCCCGGGCGCTGCCCGCCGAGGGTTGGGCCGGGCACCTGCGCGACGGGGGTGCCGCCGGCCCAGCGGAGACCTTCCTGGGGCTGGTGCGCGAGCAGGTCTATGCGCGTGCGCCGGGCGCCCAGGGGCCCTACAGCCTGGAGACCGAACCCCGGCCGCCCGTCCCCGGCCTGCTCGAGGCGGCGGCGGCGCTCGACCAAGCGCTGGACCGGCTGGCCGCGCCCCTCAGCGAGCTCGGCGTGCAGCTGGCGGCGCAGCTCGACGACGAGGCTGCCGAATTGGACAGCGACGCCCGCCGCCGCATCGAGGGCGCCCTGCGCGGCCTGCGCAACCGCGCCGTCGAACCGATCGCGGCCTGGCGCGGCATGCTGGGCACGCTCGACAGCGAAACGCCGCCGGAGTTCGTCGATTGGTTCGAGGTCAGCCGGATCGACGGGCGCGACGTGGATGTGGGCTTTCACCGGCATTGGGCCGATCCGACGCAGCCCTTCGCAGAAGCGGTGCTGGGCCGCGTCCAGGCCGCGGTCGTCACATCGGCCACGCTGACCGACGGAACGGGCGACACCGAGCACGACTGGGCCGCCGCGGAGATGCGCAGCGGCGCGGTGCATATGGCCACCCCGCCGGTCCGGGTGCGCGTGCCTTCGCCGTTCGACTACGCGGCGCTGACCCGCGTCCTGATCGTGCGCGACGTCCGCAAGGACGACATGGATCAGGTGGCCGCGGCCTATCGCGAACTGTTCGCCGCGGCCGGCGGTGGCGCGCTCGGGCTGTTCACCGCGATCGCACGCTTGCGCGCGGTTCATGAACGCATCGCCGAGGCCCTCGAACTGGCCGGCCTCCCGCTCTATGGACAGCACGTGGACCGCATGGACACCGCCACCCTGGTGGATATCTTCCGCGCCGAGGTCGATTCCTGCCTGCTCGGCACCGATGCCGTGCGCGATGGCGTCGATGTGCCCGGCCGCGCGCTGCGTCTCATCGTGTTCGACCGGGTGCCGTGGCCCCGGCCGGACATTCGCCACAAGGCGCGCCGCGAGATCTTCGGCGGCCGCGCGTACGACGATATGATGACCCGCCTCAAGCTGAAGCAGGCCTATGGGCGCCTTGTCCGGCGGGCCGACGACCGCGGTGTGTTCGTGCTGCTGGACCCCATGATGCCGAGCCGGCTGTTGACCGCGTTCCCCGACGGGGTGCCGGTCAGGCGCTGCGGC
>JAZFZX010000368.1:0-3470 GCA_036444135.1 Kiloniellales bacterium
TCGTCGGGTTGACCAAGTCTTTGGCCATAGAGCTGGGCCCATCCGGCATCCGGGTCAACGCCATCTGTCCCGGCAGCATCGAGGGTCCGCGTATGGACCGGGTTATCGCCGCCGAGGCCGCCGCGACGGGGTCTTCGGAGGAAGAGGTCCGCCAGGCCTATATGCGCAACACCTCGATGCGCTGCTTCATCGACGCCGAGGACATCGCCAACATGGCGGTCTTCCTCTGCTCGCCGGCCGGCGCAAAGGTCTCGGGACAGGCGCTCGCCGTGGACGGCCATACGGAAAGCCTGGCTAACTGACCGCAACATGAAAGAACGCCTCGCCTCTGCATCGGCACTGGATGGGCGGCGCTTGCCAAGGCATCGAGCATCGCGCACACGGTCCCATCGAACCGCCCGGCGGGCTCGACCCTCGCCCCCAATGCTGGCGCACGCAACTTCGTGACACGCTAACCAACCCGGCTGGAATGTCTTGCATAATTTCGTCAGAAAATTGACTTTAAGCGCCATATTGCACGGTTGATCGCTGTTCGGCCGGGGCCGGCCCATCCGCCCGGTCCACCAGATGGATGAATGACCCCATTACACCGCCTTGCCGGCTCCCGGTAGATCCCAGATCGTGATCCCGGGCGTTGCGGCATACGAACAGCGGCGCATCGCCCTCGGGGCCGCAGAGGCGGGCGTAATGGAATTCGTGGCCCCTGAAACGGCTGCCGGCATTGCCCAGCGGCGAGTCGGCGCCGAGCGCAACCTCGCGGTAGCCGAGCGTCAGGCGCGGCGTGCCGAAGCTGGTGACCACGGGCAGCAAGCCGGCCATCTCGTGCCTTTCCCCGCCCGCGTCCTCCAGGCCGCGGCCCAGAACCATGTAGCCGCCGCATTCGCCGTAGACCGTCGCATCGCGTGCGGCAGCGGCCCTCAGCCCCATCATGAAATCCCGGTTTCCGGCCAGCCGCCCGGCGTGGAGCTCCGGATAGCCGCCGGGCAGGTAGACGGCGTCGGCGTTCGCGTCGGGTCCCTGGCCGGCCAATGGCGAAAACGGCAGGACCTCGGCCCCGGCGGCACGCCAATCCTCCAGCACGTAGGAATAGGTGAAGGCAAAGGCCGCGTCGCGGGCGACCGCGATGCGCTGGCCCAAGGGCGGTAGGGCACAGGTCGTCGTCGCTTCCTCTGCGCCACCGGGCGTGGCGGGCTGCGCCAGGTCCACCAATCGATCGATATCCAGGTGCGCTGCTGCCCAGGCCGCGGCCCGGTCCAGCAGGCCGTCCAAGTCTTGGTGCTCGTGCGCTTGCACCAGGCCCAGGTGCCGGTCCGGCACGGCAAGACCGGCGTCGCTGGGCAGGCCGCCGATCACCGGCAGCCCGAGCGGTGCGCAGGATTCGCGCAAGACGGCCGTGTGGCCCGGACCGCCCACCCGGTTGAAGATGACGCCGGCCAGGTTGACGTCGTCGCGGTGGTTGGCGTAGCCCTGGATCAACGCCGCGGCGGACGCGGCCATGCCCTTGGCGTCCACCACCAGGACGACGGGCCAGCCGGTCAAGGCGGCGATGTCGGCGGTCGACCCGCCGCCGCCGGGGGCGCCATCGAACAGGCCCATGACACCCTCTGCCAGCACCAAGTCGGCGCCCTCCCCCACCGCGCGCACGAGGGCCTGGAGGGTCGCCGGGCGCATGGCCCAACTGTCGAGGTTGACGCACGGCCGGCCGCTGGCGGCGGTGTGGAAGGCGCCGTCGATATAGTCGGGCCCCACCTTCGCGGACGTGACGGCGCGGCCGGCACTGACCAGGCGCCGCAGCAGCGCCAGCGTCACCAGGGTCTTGCCGCAACCGGAGGCCGGCCCGGCGATGATCAGGCCCGGCGCCGTCATCGCTAGCTCACGGCGCGGCCCCGCCGCGTCTTCAGAGGGTCGGGGTCGAGCTGCCGTCCGGCGAGGGCGCCCAGCCAGTCCAACCCCTTGCGCAACGCCACCACCTGTCCGACGACGACGAGGCTCGGCGGCTCGATGGCGGCGGCCAACGCGTCGGCATGGCAGGCCGCAAGGTGGGTCTCCAGCACCCGTTGTTCGGCCGTGGTCGCCTTGCTGACAATGGCCACCGGCTCGTCGGGATCGCGCCCGCAGGCCATCAGCCGCCCGGCGATCCGCTCCAGGTGCTTGAGCGCCATGTAGATGACAATCACCGGCGAGCCCCGGGCAATGGACTCCCAGTCCAGCCCGTCGGGTACCTCGCCGGTGACGCTATGCCCGGTCAGGAAGGTCACGGCGGAATTGGTGTCCCGGTGCGTCACGGGTATCCCGGCATAGGCCAGGCCGCCGACACCGCTGGAGATGCCCGGCACGATCCGGAAAGGGATGCCGGCCTCGACCAGGGCGAGCGCCTCCTCGGCGCCGCGGCCGAAGATGAAGGGGTCGCCGCCCTTCAGGCGCAGCACCCGCTGCCCGTCGCGGGCCAGCCGGATCAGGCGGTTGGAAATATCGGCCTGCTTGGGCGAGGGCCGGCCGCCGCGCTTGCCCGCGAACTCCAGCTGGGCGCCGGGCCGCGCCAGCTGCAACACACCCTCGCCGACCAGTGCGTCGTACACCACCACGTCGGCCACGCCGAGCGCGTGCAAGGCATAGAGCGACAGCAGCCCGGGGTCGCCGGGCCCAGCGCCGACAAGCCAGACCCAACCGGGCTCGAAGGCCGGCAGATTGTCCGGTAGCCTCGTCATGGCGTTCACTCTAATCCGCCTCATCCGCCGCGCCTAGCCAGAGAAGCGCATCGCCGGATAGAATTGCGCCATGTCGCGTAAACCCGAAGGCCCGCTGCGCCGTGGCTGGACCACCGGCGCCTGCGCCACCGCCGCGGCGGCGGCGGCCTATACCGCCCTTTTGACCGGCGCGTTCCCGGACCCGGTGTCCATCCGCCTGCCCAAGGGCCAGACACCGAGCTTCCCGCTGGCCCGGAAACGGCTCAGCGAGGACGACGCCCTGGCGGGCATCGTGAAGGACGCCGGCGACGATCCCGACGTGACCCACGGCGCTCTGGTCCTGAGCCGCGTCTTCCGGGGCGTGCCAGGCAGCGGCGTCACCTTTCGGGCCGGCGACGGCGTCGGCGTGGTGACCCGCCCGGGCCTCCAGCTCGCGGTGGGCGAACCGGCGATCAACCCGGCGCCGCGGCAGATGATGGTGGAGGCGGTTCACGAGATCGCCGAGCAGCACGAGGACGGCGGCGATCTGGTCATCGAGGTCGCCATTCCGGGGGGCGCCGACCTGGCGAAGAAGACCCTCAACGGCCGGTTGGGCATCGAAGGCGGGCTCTCGATCCTCGGCACCACAGGGATCGTCATCCCCTATTCCTGCTCGTCCTGGATTCACTCGATCCACCGCGGCATCGACGTGGCCCGGGCGACCGGCCTGACCCATCTCGCCGCGGCGACCGGTTCGACCTCCGAGGCGGCGGTTCAGAAACTCTACGCGCTGCCCGAGGTGGC
>JAZFZX010000369.1:0-3748 GCA_036444135.1 Kiloniellales bacterium
AGATCTATGCCACCGGCGCCGACTGGAACGAGACTCATTTCGCCCACGAGCGGTTCATGGAGCTGTTGACCCAAGGCAAAGCGGAGCTGGACAACACGAAGCGCCGTGAGATCTACGTGGAGATGCAACGCATCATGCACGACGAGGGCGGCGCCGTCATCCCGCTCTACATGGGTTACGTCATGGCCGCCAGCGACAAGCTCCATATCCCGGAGCAGCTCGGCAACAACTGGGAGATCGACGGCGAAAAGGCCCAGGAGCGCTGGTGGTTCAAATAAGCCGCACAGCGATCGTGCGACGGACGAATTCGGTCAATTCGACCGACATGGCGACGAGGGGGACCAAAAGGTCCCCCTCTCTTTTTTTACGCCACGATGAGCCCCGCACAGGGGCCGCTCAGATCTCCTGGAGGACCGGCGCCGGGAACAGCGAGGGATAGGCGAACAGGCCGGGCGTGCCGCCGGTGTGGATGAAGACCACGGCGCGGGCGCGATCGAAGCGGCCCTGTGCGGCGAGGCCGATCAACCCAGCCATGGCTTTGCCCGTATAGACCGGATCGAGGAGAATCCCCTCCAATTCGGCCACAAGGCGCACGGCGTCCACCATCTCCGGCGTCGGCCGGCCGTAGGCCTCGCCCCCGAAGCCGCCGGCGATGTCGATCCGCCCGGTCAGGTCGGGGCTTTCGATGCCGAGCAGCGCCGCCGTGCCGTTGGCGACGTCAGCGGCCTTCTCCACCAAGGTCTCGTCCATAACGTCGACATCGATGCCGATCACTTCGACGGCGGCGTCCCTGGACGCCAGGCCGGCGACCAGGCCACCCTGGGTGCCGCCGCTGGCCGTCGCGAAGACGATCGCGCCAATCTCGACACCGAGTGCCGCGGCCTGTTCCAGGATTTCGCCCGCCGCCGCGGCATAGCCCAGCCCGCCGATCGCGTTCGACCCGCCACCGGGAATGACGTAGGGGTGGTGGCCCTCGGCGGCGAGGGATTCTGCGAGCGCCGCCATCTCCGCATCGCGCGGGATCTCAGACGGCGGGAAATGCAGGGTGGCGCCGAGCAGGCCGTCGAGCAGCAGGTTACCGCTCTCGAGATAGGCCGTCTCCGGCCAATCGACATAGCGCTGCAGGACCAGATGGCAGGCCAGGCCGAGCTTGTTGGCCGCCGCCGCCGTCTGGCGGACGTGATTGGACTGCAGCCCGCCGGCAGTGATCACCGTGTCGGCGCCGGCCTCGAGCGCGTCGGCGAAGAGGAACTCCAGCTTGCGCGTCTTGTTGCCGCCGAAAGCCAGGCCGGTGCAGTCGTCGCGCTTGATCAGGATCGGCGGCCCGCCGAGCCTCCCCGACAGCCGCTCGAGCGGCTCCAGCGGCGTCGGCAGGTGTGCGAGAGAAACCCGCGGAAACTGGGCGTGCGGCATCTTAGACTCGGTCCTGCTACGACGCCGATCGCATCCCGGACCGGCCGTTCCGGCCTAGTTCTTGTCCTTGTCGACCAGCTTGCTCTCGCCGATCCACGGCATCATGGCACGCAGCTGCTCGCCGACCTCCTCGACCTGATGCTCGGCGCCGCGCCGCCGCATGGCCTTGAACGAGGGTTGGCCGGCCTGGCACTCGTTCACCCACTCGCGGGCGAACTGGCCGGCCTGGATCTCGGCGAGAATCTTCTTCATCTCGGCGCGCGACGCATCGCCGATCACTCGCGGCCCGCGGGTGTAGTCGCCGTACTCGGCGGTGTTGGAGACCGAATAGCGCATGTTTGCGAGCCCGCCCTCGTAGATCAGATCGACAATCAGCTTCACCTCGTGCAGGCACTCGAAATAGGCCATCTCGGGCGCATAGCCCGCCTCCACCAGCGTCTCGTAGGCCGCCACGATGAGCGAGGTGAGCCCGCCGCACAGCACCACCTGCTCGCCGAACAGGTCGGTCTCGCATTCCTCGCGGAAAGTCGTCTCGATGACTCCGGCGCGCCCGCCGCCGATCGCTGAGGCATACGACAGGGCGATCTCCTGGGCGTTTCCGGACGCGTTCTGCTCGACGGCGATGAGGCACGGCACGCCGCCGCCGCGCTGATACTCGGAGCGCACCAAATGACCAGGCCCCTTGGGCGCGATCATGAAGACGTCGAGGTCGGCGCGCGGCTCGATCAGGTTGAAGTGGATGTTCAAGCCGTGGGCGAAGGCCAGCGCCGTGCCCTCGGCCATGTTGGGGGCCAGGTCATCGCGGTAGAGCGCCGCCTGATGCTCGTCGGGCGCCAGGACCATGACGATGTCGGCCCAGCCCGCGGCGTCGCCCGGGCTCATGACCTCGAGGCCCGCGGCCTCTGCCTTCTTGGCGCTGGCCGAACCCGGCCGGAGCGCCACGCGGACGTCGGCGACGCCGCTTTCCTTGAGGTTGTTGGCGTGCGCGTGACCCTGGCTGCCATAGCCGACCACGGCCACCTTCTTGTTCTTGACCAGGTTCACGTCGGCATCACGGTCGTAATAGACACGCATCGCGAAGGTCCTTTCGTTCCTTGATTGAATTCCCCGTCCCGGCGGAAAGCTGCCTCCGGTTCCGGGCGATCAGTCGTCCCCGTGGGCGCGGCCCAGCAAGCCCTCCTCGCCGCGCGAGATGGCGACCACGCCGGTACGCGAGACATCGACCAGACCCAAGGGCTGCATGAGCTCCACGAACATGTCGAGCTTCTCGCTGCGGCCGGTCAACTCGAAGGTAAAGTGATCGTGGCTGGAATCGACCACGCGGGCCCTAAAAATGTCGGCGATGCGCAGGGATTCGACGCGTTTCTCGCCGCTCCCGGCCACCTTGACCAGCGTCAGCTCGCGCGCCACGAACGGCCCCTCGTTGGTCAGGTCGCTGACCCCGTGGACCGGCACCAGACGCGCCAGTTGCGCCTTGATCTGCTCGAGCACCTGCGGCGTGCCGCTCGTCACCACGGTGATGCGCGACAGGCGGTTCTTGGGGTCCACCTCGGTCACGGTCAGGCTTTCGATATTGTAACCGCGGCCGGAAAACAGCCCGATGACGCGCGCCAGCACGCCGGCTTCGTTGTCCACCACGACGGCGATGATGCGCGTTTCGACTATCTGCTCTTTCGGCGACATGGGCCGCGTTCCTGGTTTCCTCACGTCGGCTGATCGGGGCTAGAGACTGCCCGCCGCCGGACAGACGGGCAAGGGTGGATTGGGGCGGGCCGCAGGCAAGCGGCGGGGGCGGTCCGCCCCTCTATACGAGGACCATGCCTTCCTCGGAGACCTGATGGCCGGCCTCGTCCTCCGGGCCCAGCAGCATCTCGTAATGGGCCGCGCCCGCCGGGATCATGGGAAAGCAGTTTTCGGTCTGCTCGACGCAGCAGTCGAGGATCACCGCGCGCGGCGTTTCGATCATCTCCATGATCTTGTCGTCCACCTCACCCGGGTCCTCTGCGCGCAGGCCCACGGCGCCGAAGGCCTCGGCCAGCTTCACGAAGTCCGGCAGGGATTCCATGTAGCTGTGGGAATAGCGGCCCTCGTACAGCAGCTCCTGCCATTGGCGGACCATGCCCATCCAGCGGTTGTTGATGATGAAGACCTTCACCGGCAGCCCGTACTGGGCGACGGTGGACAGCTCTTGCAGGTTCATCATGAACGAGGCCTCGCCGGCGATGTCGATCACCAGGGAGTCCGGATGGGCCACCTGCACGCCCAAGGCGGCGGGAAAGCCGTAGCCCATGGTGCCCAGCCCGCCCGAGGTCATCCAGCGGTTGGGCTCCTCGAA
>JAZFZX010000370.1:0-3134 GCA_036444135.1 Kiloniellales bacterium
ATCCCGAAAAATGGGACCTTGCGCCTGCCATCGGCGGCGCGCGCGGAGAACGGAGAGGAAGCGATGAAGACTCACGCCCGGGTCGTCGTGATCGGCGGCGGCGTCAATGGTGTCAGCACGCTCTATCACCTGGCCAAGAAGGGCTGGAGCGACGTCGCCCTCGTCGAGCGCCGGGAGCTGACGTCCGGCTCCACTTGGCACGCGGCGGGCCTGCTGCCGCTGTTCAACATGAGCTACAGCGTCGGCCAGCTTCACAAGTACGCGGTCAACTTCTACCCCTCGCTGGAGGAGGAGACCGGCCTTCAGGTCGGCTTCCGGCGGGTGAGCAACATCCGCCTCGCCACCAACCGGGACCGCATGGACGAATACCACCAGTACGCAGGCGTCGCCGCCACCATCGGCGTGCGGGTGGATTTCCTGACGCCCGAGCAGGTGAAGGAAGTCTGGCCGCTGTGCAACATCGACGGCCTGGTGGGCGCGATCCAGCATCCGGACGACGGCTACATCCAGCCTGCCGACCTGACCCAGGCGCTGGCCAAGGGCGCGCGCCAAATGGGCGCCGAAATCAACCGCTACACGACGGTCACCGGCATCGAGCGGACGCCGAGCGGCGAGTGGCTGGTGAAGACCGACAAGGGCGACATAACCTGCGAACACGTGGTCACCGCCACCGGAAATTTCGTGCGCCAGACCGGGGACATGGTGGGCCTCGATATCCCGGTCATTCCGGTCCAGCATCAGTACATCGTGACCGAACCCCATCCGGAAATCCTGGAGCGCCACAAGCAGGGCCTGCCGGAGATGGGCGTGCTGCGCGAATCCGACGGCTCCTGGTACATGCGCGAAGAGGCCGCCGGGCTGATCCTCGGCCCCTACGAGGTGGGCGCGCCCTGCTGCTATGTGGACGGGCCGGCCGAGGACTGCGAGTACGAGCTGTTTCAGGAGGACCTCGACCGCCTCGAGCCCCACATCGAATCCGCCATCAACCGCGTGCCTGCCTTCGGCGAGGTGGGCGTCAAGAAGGTCTTCAACGGCGCCATCTGCTACACGCCCGACGGCAGCCCCATCGTCGGGCCGGCCTGGGATCACAAGAACTTCTGGCTGAACGAGGGCCACTCCTTCGGCATCACCGCCGCCGGCGGCGCGGGCTGGCAGCTCGCCGAATGGATCGTCGAGGGCGAACCCACCATCGACATGCTGGGCGTCGATCCGCGGCGCTTCGGCGACTACGCCACCAAATCCTACCTGCGGGTGAAGAACGAGGAGGCCTACGCCAACGTCTTCGTCATCCACTTCCCGGACGAGGAACGCCCGGCGGGCCGGCCGCTCAGGACCGCGCCGTGTTACGACAGGCTGAAGGCCCTGGGCGCCGTGTTCGGACAGAAGTTCGGTTGGGAGCGGGCCAATTGGTTCGCACCCGAAGGCGTGCCTCAAGAAGACGACTGGTCGTTCCGCCGCTCCAAGTGGTTCGAGCACGCGGTCAACGAGTCCAAGAACGTGGCCGAGAACGTGGGCCTGCTGGACATGACCGCGTTCGCCAAGTGCCGCGTCTCCGGCCCCGGCGCCCTGGACTTCCTGGACTACCTGCTGGCCAACCGGGTTCCGAAGAAGATCGGCCGGGTGGGGCTCTGTCACGCGCTCAACACCCGCGGCGGCGTCCATTCCGAGTTCACCGTCATGCGCGAGGCCGAGGACTCCTACTACCTGGTCTCTGCCGGCGCCTATCAGCGGCTCGATCACGACTGGATCAAGAAGCACATGCCCGACGACGGCTCGGTCCAGTTCCAGAACCTGACCAATGCTATCGGCGTCTTGGTGGTGGCCGGGCCGAAGGCGCGGGAGCTCATGCAGCGTGTCTCGGCGGCCGACTTCTCCAACGAAACGTTCCCCTGGCTCATGTCGCACCAGATCGACGTGGGCATCGCCCCGACAGTGGCGGCCCGCGTCAATTTCGTGGGCGAGCTGGGCTGGGAGCTGCACCACCCCATCGAGTACCAGAACCAGATCTTCGACGCCCTGATGGAGGCCGGCCAGGACCTCGGACTCAAACCCTTCGGAATCCGCGCCATGGACATGCTGCGCATGGAGAAGTCCTATCGAATGGTCGGCACGGAGCTGTCCATCGAATACGCAGCCTTCGAGTCCGGCTTGCAGCGCTTCGTGCATCCCAACAAGGGCGACTTCATCGGCCGCGACGCGCTGGTGGAATGGCAGCAGCAGGGCTTCAGGAACCAGCTGGTGACGCTCGAGATCCACGACGTGACCGACACCGACCCGTTGGGCAACAATCCCCTGTTCAAGGACGGCGAGATGGTCGGCCGCGCCACCTCGGGCAACTACGGCCCGCGGCTGGACAAGTCCTTCGCGCTCGCCATGTTGCCGCCGGAGCTGGCCGAGGAGGGCACCGAACTGGAGATGGACGTGCTCGGCACCAAGCACCGGGTCACGGTGGTCGCCGAGAGCCCCTTCGATCCGGAGAACGAGCGCCTGCGCGCCTGACGGAGGAATGCCCATGAGCGAGTTCGGCGACCGGCCCGCCGGCACCGGCGGTTGCCTGTGCGGCGCGGTGCGCTACCGGGTGGACGGGCCGCTCCGCTCGATTATCGCCTGCCACTGCGGCCAGTGCCGCCGCATGAGCGGCCATCATACGGCGGCCACGGCGGCGGCCCGCGGCGACCTCGAGATCGATTCATCCGGCGCGCTCGCATGGTACGAATCCTCGCCCGGCGTTCGCCGCGGCTTCTGCCAAACCTGCGGCTCGTCCCTCTTCTGGGACAACGAGACCCGCGACTACGTCGCCATCTTCGCCGGCAGCCTGGACTCCCCGACCGGCCTCAAGCTGGTGCAACACATCCACACGGCGGACAAAGGCGACTACTACGAAATCGCCGACGGCCTGCCGGCCCTGCCAGGGTGGATGGCCGAGGGATAATACCAACAATCCTAGATATTGACCCATGTCATGGGTACAAATCGGTTGGTCCGGGCAGGCGCGGGGCGAAGCGCGATGCTGGGGCATCGGGCGAGCGCCGCAACACATCCGGCGGGCCGATTTGCCCCACCCGCGGGCCGGGCGCTTTTGGCCGCCGGCGGCGTCGCTCGCCGCTTGAAGTGTCCGGCACTACGGCGTGGCT
>JAZFZX010000371.1:0-3024 GCA_036444135.1 Kiloniellales bacterium
TGGCGAACCGCACGCTCGCCCTGCTTTCCAAGATGTTCAGTTTGGCCGAAAAATGGGGCCTGCGTCCCGACGCCACCAACCCGTGCCGACATGTCGACCGCTTCAAGGAGACGGCGCGCGAGCGCTACCTGACCGAGGCAGAAGCGGCGCGGCTCGCACAGACCCTCCAGGAGGCCGAGAATGAGGGCGTGGTGCCGATTCAGGCGGTGTGGGCCATAAGGTGAGAACGGCGGCGCAATAATCCCCCACTGAAGCGGCCGGTTTGGTCTGGTTGCGGCGGCGCAAGATTGGGCCGCCTGTAGCCTTCGATTTGGAAGTATTGAATCGAAGGCGGGGGGATGTACGGGGTGGAGCTTTACGCGCGGGTTCGGCGCGCATGCCGAGTTGACGGGCTTAGTCATCGGGAAGCGGCGCGAGAGTTTGGGATCGACCGCAAGACGGTCGCCAAGATGCTGGCGTTTTCGGTGCCTCCTGGATACCGGCGGCGTGGTCCGCCCCGTCGTCCCAAGCTGGATGGGTTCACAGGGGTCATCGACCGGATCCTCGAGGAGGATCGTGGAGCGCACCGCAAGCAGCGTCACACGGCGAAGCGGCTCTTCGAGCGGCTGCGAGACGAGCACGGATTTACCGGCGGCTACACGATCGTGAAGGACTACGTGCGCGAGCGGCGTTCCCGGACGCGCGAGATGTTCGTGCCGCTGGCCCATTCGCCCGGCCACGCCCAGGTGGACTTCGGCGAGGCGCTGGCGGTGATCGGCGGGGTGATGTGCAAGGCGCACTTCTTCGCCTTCGATCTGCCGCACAGCGATGCGTGCTTCGTGAAGGCCTACCCGGCGGAGACATCCGAGGCTTTCTGCGACGGCCACGTGGCGGCGATCGCCTTCTTCGGCGGGATTCCCCGTTCGATCTTGTACGATAACACCACGCTGGCGGTGGCGCGGATCCTTGGCGACGGCACGCGGCAGCGCACCCGGGTCTTCAGCGAACTCCAGTCACATTATCTGTTCGAGGATCGCTTCGGTCGCCCGGGCAAGGGGAATGACAAGGGCAAGGTCGAGGGGCTGGTCGGCTTTGCGCGCCGCAACTTCCTGGTGCCGATGCCTCATGCGGAGAGCTTCGAGACGCTAAACGCCCGGCTCGAGGAACACTGCCGTCGCCGCCTCGGCGATCGGCTGCGTCGCCACACGGAGACGATCGGCGAACGGCTCGCGCGCGATCGCGCCGCGTTCCTGGCGTTGATGCCGCCACCCTATGACGCGTGCGACCGGCGACCCGGCCGAGTGAGCTCGCTATCGCTGGTGCGCTACAAGAGCAACGACTACTCCGTTCCCGTCGCCTATGGCCACCGCGAGGTGCTGATCCGCGGTTATGTCGGCGATGTGGTCATCAGCTGCGGCGCGGAGACGATCGCGCGGCACCGGCGCTCTTACGAACGTGAGGACCTGGTGTTCGATCCGCTGCATTACCTGCCGCTGATCGAGCAGAAGATCGGCGCGCTGGACCAGGCCGCGCCGCTCCAAGGCTGGGATCTGCCCGAGGTGTTCGCCACGCTGCGCCGCCTGATGGAAGCCCGCATGGGCAAGCCGGGCAAGCGCGAGTACGTCCAGGTGCTACGTCTCATGGAGACCTTCCGGCTCGCCGATGTCGAAGCGGCGGTCTGCGATGCCCTGAAGCTCGGCGCGATCGGCTTCGACGCCGTCAAGCACCTGGTGCTGTGCCGCATCGAACGCCGGCCGCCACGGCTTGATCTCGATCTCTATCCCTATCTTCCAAGGGCCACGGTCGCAACGACGTCGGCCGGGAACTACATGCGTCTGTTGTCGGGTGCCGGCGGCCAATGACCGACACGCCACAGGTGCTGCTGGAGCATCACCTCAAGAAGCTCAAGCTGCCAACGTTCCTGCGCGAGTACGGCAAGCTCGCTCGGCAATGCGCCGCGGACGGCGTCGATCACGTGCGCTATCTCCATCGCCTCGCCGAGCTCGAGCTGATCGACCGCGAGCGCCGCATGGTCGAGCGGCGGATCAAGGCCGCCCGCTTCCCCGTGGTCAAGAGCCTGGACAGCTTCAACTTCAAGGCCATCCCCTCGCTCAACAAGACCCTGGTGCTCGAGCTTGCCCGTTGCGAGTACGTCGAGCGCCGTGACAACGTGATTGCGCTGGGCAACAGCGGCACCGGCAAGACCCACATCGCTCTCAGCCTCGGTCTTGCCGCCTGTCAGAAGGGCCTCGGTGTCGGCTTCACCACGGCCGCCGCGCTGGTGCACGAACTCATGGAGGCGCGCGACGACAAACAGCTCCTCCGGTTCCAGAAGAGGCTCGCGGGCTACAAACTCCTGATCATCGACGAACTCGGCTTCGTGCCCCTGTCAAAGACCGGCGCCGAGCTCCTGTTCGAGGTTTTCAGCCAGCGCTACGAGCGCGGCTCGACACTGGTAACCAGCAACCTGCCGTTCGACGAATGGACCGAGGTGTTCGGATCAGAACGGCTCACAGGCGCGCTTCTCGACCGCCTCACACACCACGTCCAGATCCTCGAGATGAACGGCGAGAGTTACCGGCTCAATCAAAGCCGCGGACAACGGAAGCCGGCCGCCGGCTGACCCGACCACCGCGCGCCGCTTGCCCCCGTGGGCCCACAGGTCCCTCCCACGCGCACCGCAGCGTCAACCGTATGAAGAGCACGCCGCGCCACGCGCGGGTCCCTCCCGTCGACTACGGGACAAGCCTCAAACACCGAGCGGCCCAATCTCACGCCGCCACTTGGCCCCTTTTTGCTCCGCCGTTGACACCTACGGCTCCTACCTCCTGATACTGACGGCATTCCAACGCGGTGCCGACATGGCGGCGGTCAGCTCCCTACGCCAGGCCTCTATTCCGGTCTCGGTTCTGCTGGCTGCGCTGTTCCTGAAGGAGCAGCACCTGGCCAAGCGTTTTGCCTGGTCGTTGCTGGTAGCCGGCGGTATCGTTTTGGTGGCGACGGCACCTTGAGCGTAGCGCCTGCGCGATTGCCCAAAGGAGTGGC
>JAZFZX010000372.1:0-3249 GCA_036444135.1 Kiloniellales bacterium
GGTGCACGCCCACGGAACAATAAACGCCGTCGAAGCGCTCCGCGATCGATCGCACCCGGTCGAATTCCGAGAGCTTGGTGCAGATGGTGACGAGCACTTCGACGCCGGCCGCCCGGGCGCGGGCGACCACCGCCTCCAGCTCCTCGCCCTCGGTCAGAAAATCCAGGTGACAGTGTGAATCGACCAGCATCGTCGCCATGTGCGCGGTCACGATGTGACTGCGGCCTCGTCCTGATAGCGTGGGAAAACCCCTTGCGGGGGCGGCAGTTCGGTCCCCGGTACGAGCGCCTGGTCCAGGGTCGCGAAGCTTCGCTGACCGTCCGGCTGGCCGAGTTGGTTGAGCAGGCGGTTCATGGTCTCGGGCATGACCGGCTGGCTGAGGAGCGCCAGGTAGCGGACGGTCTCCATGACGACATAGAGCACCGTCGCCATGCGCGCCGGGTCGGATTTACGCAGCGCCCAAGGCGCCTGCTCGTCCACGTAGCGGTTGGCCGCACCGATCACCTCCCAGGTTGCCTCCAGGGCCCGGTGGAAGGCTTGTTCCCCGTAGGTTTCGCGGAGCCGCACCGCCAACCCGCGCGCCTGCCCGAGAAGCGCCTCGTCGGCCGCCGCCAGTTCGCCGGGTTCCGGAACCTTGCCGCCGCAGTTCTTGGCGACCATCGACAGGACGCGCTGGGCCAGATTGCCGAAGTCGTTGGCCAGGTCGTTGTTGATGCGGCCGACGACGGCGCCGTGCGAGAAGTCGCCGTCGTTGCCGAACGGCACCTCGCGCAGCAGGAAATAGCGCACCTGGTCGAGGCCGTATTTCTCGGTGATCTCGAAGGGGTCGATCACGTTACCCAGCGACTTGGAGATCTTCTGACCTTCCTTGGTCCACCATCCGTGGGCGAATATGCGCTTGGGCGGCGGCACCCCCGCGGCCATCAGGAAGGCCGGCCAATAGACCGCGTGGAAGCGCAGAATATCCTTGCCGACCATGTGCAAATCGGCCGGCCAGAAGGTCGTGAAATCCTCGCTCGCCTCCTCGGGATAGCCGACGGCGGTGATGTAGTTGGTCAGCGCATCGAGCCAGACGTACATGATGTGGTCCGGGTCGTCCGGCACCGGCACGCCCCAGTGGAAGGTGGTGCGGCTGACCGACAGGTCCTTGAGGCCCCCCTGGACGAAGCTAATGACCTCGTTACGCCGGGTGTCCGGCACGATGAAGTGCGGGTTCGCCTCATAGAATGCGAGCAGCCGGTCCTGCCAAGCCGACAGCCGGAAGAAGTAGGATGGCTCCTCCACCCATTCCACCGGCGCGCCCGAGGACGCCACGAGCGTGCCGTCGGCCTGCTTGGTCAGTTCCGTTTCGGTGTAAAAGGCCTCGTCGCGCACCGCATACCAGCCCGCATAGCTGCCCAGATAGATCTCGTCCGCCGCCTTGAGCTTCGCCCAAAGCGCCTGGCAGGCTCGCTTGTGCCGCGGCTCCGTCGTGCGGATGAAATCGTCGTTCGAATAGCCCATCGCCTGGGACAGGCGCCGGAAATTCTCCGACACCCTGTCGGTGAAGGCTTGGGGCTCCATCCCGGCGGCCAACGCGGACTTCTCGACCTTCTGGCCGTGGTCGTCGGTGCCGGTGAGGAAGCGCACGCGGTAACCGTCGAGGCGCATGAAGCGGGCCAGCACATCGCACGCGATCGTCGTATAGGCGTGCCCGATGTGCGGGTCGTCGTTGACGTAATAGATCGGTGTGGTGATGTAGTAGGGTTGCCCCTCCGACCCCGACATCCGCCCGGTTCCCATCGTTTGCGCGGCAGGCCGCCGGTTCGGGAGTCCGCCCGGCGGCTACTCCGAGGCCGTCACCGCCTCCAGCTCCAGAAAAGCCGCAAGAAGAGCCTGCTTGCGGTCCAGGTTGGCACTCTCGACCCGCGTCAGAAGGCGGCTGACCTTGTCCCACAGCGCAAGCCATTGCGCAAGGCTGCGCCGGGCGAGCAGGCCGGCCATCAGCTCGCCCTCTCCCGGCACCACGTCCTGCGGCATGCGGCCCGAGGAGCCCGCCCGGATCATGCGGGCGAGCCACCAAACGAACAGCTCGCTCGCCGCCCGGAACGCGCCGCCATCGGCGCCACGCGCCACGCGATCGGCCAGGGCGTGCAGGCGGCCGGCATCGAGCCGCGCAGCGGCGGCCTCCGCGCCGGCCGTCGCCGGCACCAGCCCCTGCAACAGGCCGACCAGCTCCTCGTAGAGTTCGAGCCCCCCGGACTCAGCCAGTTCGAGCGCCCGCCCGATGCTACCGTCCGCCAACCGCGCCAGAGCTGCGGTGTCGTCCCCGGACAATGATGGGCTACCTCGCGCCAGCAGCTCGGCCACCGTGGCCTCGGGCAGCGGGCTGAGCGCGAGGCGGCAGCAGCGCGAACGAATGGTGGGCAGCAGGCGCGCCGGTGCGTGGCTGACCAGCAGCAGAAGCGCCTGCCGCGGCGGCTCTTCCAGCGCCTTCAACAAGGCATTGGCCGCGTTGGCGTTGAGGTCGTCGGCGGCGTCCACGATGACGATCCGCCAATCGCCGTCGGCGGGCGTCAGGCGCAAGAACGAGATCGCCTTGCGGACCTCGTCGACCCGGATGTCGCTGCGCCGCTTGCCGGTCGCCTCGGCCACCTGGGGCTCCAGGGTCAGCAGGTTGAGATGCCCGCCGGCCGCGACTCGCCGGAAGACGGGATGGTCCGGCGGAACGGTCATATCCGCACCCACGCCCGCGTTTTCGTCCGCCGTATCGCCGAACAGGCCGGCCTGCGGCGCAGCTTCGCGCCCGGACGCCGGGAGACCGCCGGCCAGGATGAAACGCGCGAAGCGGTAGGCGAGCGTCGCCTTGCCCACGCCGCGCGGGCCCGTCAGCAACCAGGCGTGCGGCAGGCGGCCGTCCGTGGCTACGCCGCTCAGAACCCGTTCGGCCGCCTCCTGACCGAACAGCTCGGCGTTCGCGCGCGGCGGCGGCGGCCCATCGGCATCGGCCGTGCCGGTCATGCCAGTGTGATCCCGAGGCGGTCTTCGACCGCGGCCTTGACGGCCCCCTGCACTTCGCCGATCGGGGCGGTGACGTCGATCACCACACAGCGGTCCGGCTCGCGCTTGGCGATCTCCAGGAAGCCCTCGCGTAGCCGCTCGTGGAACCCGCGGTCCATGCGCTCGTATCGGGTGCCGCCAGTGCCGCGGCCGCCCGCCCGGCGCAGGCCGTCTTCGACCGGCAGATCGAGGATGAAGGTCAGATCGGGC
>JAZFZX010000373.1:0-9451 GCA_036444135.1 Kiloniellales bacterium
GGGTCTTCCAGCTCGTCCAGGCGTTCGCCGGCGGATTCGTCGCGGCTGTCGATGATCCAGCGGTAGGCCTGCAGCAGGATCGCCGGGCCCAGATAGCGATCCGCGTTCCACCAGTAGCTGGGGCAGCTCGTCGTGCACGAGAAGCAGAGAATGCACTCCCACAGGCCGTCGAGCTTGGCCCGCTCCTCGGGGCTCTGCAGGCGCTCGCGCTCGGGCGGCGACGTTTCGGTCTTGAGCCAGGGTTCGATCAACGTGTACTGGGCATAGACCTGGGTCAGATCGGACACCAAATCCTTGACCACCGGCATGTGCGGCAAGGGGTAGACCCGCACCTCGCCCTTGATCTCGGATATGAACTGGGTGCAGGCCAGCGTGTTGATGCCATCGATGTTCATGGCGCACGACCCGCAGACCCCCTCGCGGCAGGACCGCCGGAAGGTGAGCGTCGCGTCGGTCTCGTCCTTGATCTTGATGAGGGCGTCCAAGACCATCGGCCCGCAATCGTCCAGGTCCACGTGATAGGTATCGACGCGCGGGGTCTCGCCGTCGTCCGGCGACCAGCGGTAGACCTTGAAGGCCCGGACGTTCGTGGCCGCCGCCGGGGTGGGATAGGTCTCGCCTTTCCGGATCTTGGAGTTGGCGGGCAGGGTGAATTCGACCATCGTCTCGCCCTCAGTAGACCCGCGCCTTGGGCGGGAACGACTGAACCTCGTTGCTCATCGGTTGCAGCGTCACGGGGCGGAAGTCGAAACGGACCCGGCCGCCGTCGTCGCACCAGGCCAGCGTGTGCTTCATCCAGTTTTCGTCGTCGCGATCCGGGCAGTCCTCGCGCGCGTGGCCGCCGCGGCTCTCAGTGCGATTTGCGGCGCCCACAATGGTCACCACGGCCTGGGACATGAGGTTGTCCAACTCCAGCGTCTCCACCAGGTCGGAGTTCCAGATCAGGGAACGATCCGAGACCTTGAGGCCCGCCCGTTTCTCCCAGCAGGCAGTCATCTTCTTCACGCCTTCCTCCAGCACCTCTCCGGTGCGGAACACCGCGCAATGATCCTGCATGGTGCGCTGCATCTCCTCGCGCAGGGCCGCGGTCGGCACCTCGCCGTCGGCGTAGCGGAACCGGTCGAGGCGCGAAAGCGCCGGCTCGTCTGCGTCCTCGGGCAGCGGCCTCTGCGGCGCGCCGGGCTTGATGAGCTCGGCGCAGCGCAACGCCGCCGCGCGGCCGAAGACCACCAGGTCGAGCAGCGAGTTGGAGCCCAGCCGGTTGGCGCCGTGCACCGATACGCAGGCCGCCTCGCCGATCGCCATCAGGCCCGGCACGGTTTCGATCTCGCCGTTGACCTTGGTCACCACTTCGCCCGTATAGCGGGCCGGCGCGCCGCCCATGTTGTAGTGCACCGTTGGCAGCACGGGCATCGGCTCCTTCGACACGTCGACCCCGGCGAAGATGCGCGCCGTCTCGGAAATGCCCGGCAGGCGCTCCTGGATCAGCTCCGGGTCCAGGTGCTCGATGTGTAGGTGGATGTGGTCATTTTTGGCCCCGACCCCACGGCCTTCGCGGATTTCCATGGACATGGCGCGGCTGACCACGTCGCGGCTGGCGAGGTCCTTGGCCGAGGGGGCGTAGCGTTCCATGAACCGTTCGCCCTCGGCGTTGGTGAGATAGCCGCCCTCGCCGCGCACGCCTTCGGTGATGAGGCAGCCCGCGCCGTAGATGCCGGTCGGGTGGAACTGAACGAACTCCATGTCCTGCAGCGGCAGGCCGGCGCGCAGCGCCATGGCGCTGCCGTCGCCCGTCTGGGTATGGGCGCCGGTGCAGGAGAAATAAGCCCGCCCGTAGCCCCCCGTGGCCAGGATCGTCATGTGCGACTGGAAGCGGTGCACCGTGCCGTCGTCCAGGTTCCAGGTCACGACGCCGCGGCAGGCACCGTCCTCCATCATGAGGTCGATGGCGAAGTATTCGATGAAGAATTCCGCCCGGGCGCGCAGCGACTGTTGATAGAGGGTGTGCAGCATGGCGTGGCCGGTGCGGTCGGCCGCCGCGCAGGTACGCTGGGCGATGCCCTCGCCGAAGCGCGTCGTCATGCCGCCGAACGGGCGCTGGTAGATCTTGCCCTCCGCGGTGCGGCTGAAGGGCATGCCGTAGTGCTCGAGCTCGATGATCGCGGGAATTGCCTCGCGGGTCATGTATTCGATGGCGTCCTGGTCGCCCAGCCAGTCCGAGCCCTTGACGGTGTCGTACATGTGCCAGCGCCAGTCGTCCTCGCCCATGTTGCCGAGCGCCGCGGAAACGCCGCCCTGGGCCGCCACGGTGTGGCTGCGGGTCGGGAATACCTTGGTGATGCAGGCGGTCCTCAGCCCCGCCTCGGCCAATCCCAGCGTGGCCCGGAGTCCGGCACCGCCGGCCCCGATGACCACCACGTCGTAGTTGTGGTGCTCGATCTCGTAGGCCTTGGTCATGACCCGCCGCCCTCCACCAGAAGCACGACAACCGCCAGCACCCCGACCATCCCCAGCACCAGAGAGGCGCCCTTGACCAGCAGCAGGGTCATGAGCTTGACGCCCTCGCTGTGCACGTAGTCCTCGATCACCACCTGCAGCCCAAGGAAGGCGTGATAGAAGGTGGCCACGATCAGCAGGATCAACAGCCCCGCCACCACCGGCGAGTCCACCCAGTCCCGGACCGCCGCGTGATCAGCCCCCGCCAGGGCCACCACGGACGCGACGAACCAAAGGCAAAGCGGGATGAGCGCCAGCGCCGTCAGGCGCTGCGCCCACCAGTGGCTCACCCCCTCCTTGGCGGATCCCAGGCCGCGCACCTGACCCAATGGCGATCGCAGGCTCATGGTCCGCCTCACATCAGGCCGTAGCCAAAGACCCAGGAGGCCAGGGTCAGGATCCCGGTGGCCGTAACCACCGTCCAGCCCGACCGATAGACCTCGTCCAGCTCGAAGCCGTAGCCCGCGTCCCAGAAGAGATGCCGAATCCCGTTGCAGAGGTGGAAGAAGAGCGACACCGTCCAGCCGAACAGCAGCAGCCGGCCGAGGAAGGAGCCGACGAAGTCCTGCGCCGCGGCAAACGAGTCGGGCCCGGCGGCCGCCGCCGCCAGCCAATAGACCAAGAGCAGCGTTCCGACGCTGAGTCCAACACCCGTCAGGCGATGCATGATCGACAAGACGGAGGTCAGTTGGGGCCGATAGACCTGCAGGTGGGGCGACAACGGCCGCTTCGCGCTGCTCATGTAGCTCTCTTGCAAGACCAGATTTTGCCAGGCCCAGACGCAAGCCCCCCAAAGGGCGAAGACAGCGCGAGCCCCCTCGTGCTCTAGTTTTAACCGCGCCCTGAGGTAAGTCAACGGCGCCCCCAGGCCACCCTCGGGTCGCCGCTGGTGGCAAGTGTGCGGTTTGTCGCGGACGCCCCGCGCTTGTGCACCGCAATCGGCAGCGCCCGCACTTGGGTGCCGCCGGCCCCGCAATCTCAAGATATAGCGTGCCAGGCCCACAACATCTTTTGCACTGCAAGATTTGTGGAAAACCCTGTGGAGAAAACTTGGAGCATTTGTGAGATCAAAATCAAATTGTGCACAGAAAAATGAAATGAAGGCGATCTTGACTATTGCTCCGATTTAAGAACTCGGGAAGTCTAGAACCGCACGCGAAAGCGTCGGGATGTTCGTCGGCGCGGTGGCGCCACAGGTCTCGGCCTGATGGTTCCTGTCCGTGGTGGCGATCCCCGAGGATCGCGGAACCCTCCGGGGAACCGTGGTTCGGCTCTGCCGGCGAAGCCTGCTTGCAGGCGTCGCTGGCAGCTTGGAGGATCCGGCCGCGGCTGAGGCGGCCCGGGCCTCCCGGCGAAAGCCGCACTTCCCTCCCTGCGGGGGAGTTGCGGCACGATCGGGTGAGAGGGCCCGGCAACGGGCCTGAAAGTTCGGAAGCGAGGGCCTCTACGGAAGCCCGAGCGGACGAACCCGAGCCCAGCGGGCCTTTGGTCCGCCTCGGCCCGGTCGGAGCGCCGAAGGTGGATGGAGCGGGCTCTGTCCTGCAACGCCATGCTGACGCGCCGCCGAGGCTCCGGGTGTCTTCGCGACCGTCTTCCTCCGCGTGGGGCGCGGTCCCTTTCGAGGGGCCGTCGTCCCCGCCCGGGACGCTACGGGTCGCTCCAGGTCCGCTGCAACTGGGCGAGGCGACGAGAAAGCCCCACCGCCTTCGCGTGTCGGAGTCGATCCGGCTCCACGAGGCGTCGGGGCGTGTCCTCTTCCCGGGCACGGCGCAGAGAGCGATCTCTGCACCCGGCGCCTCCGCAATTGGCACGGGCGATTCGCGGGGGGCAACCACATATTGTGGTGCTCCCGATTCTCATCCTGCAAATTGAGGTAGGGTGGCCGCCGCGCCGAGCCCCGGCCCGGTCTTCAAACACGCCGCGGCATGAAGACGGTGTAGTCGAGGTCCAGCAGCACCGCCGGGTCGTATGCGCCGTCGTCCCCGCGGTAGGGAAAATCGCCACACGCGCGGTCCTTCGCCGCCACCGTGCGCAGGCGCAACGCGCCCAGGTCCTCCCGCCCGGGAAGCGCCAGCGTCTCCAGCACTTCCGACCAGGCGTAGACCGTGTCGCCGGCGAACGCCGGCGCGCAATGGGTGCCGCCGTTGATGGCCGCGATGGCAAAGGCGTTCTCCAGGCCGTTGAACGACAGCGCGCGCACCAGGGATATCACGTGTCCGCCGTAGACGATGCGCCGGCCGAACCGGCCGCTCTGCTCCACGTGCTGGTTGAAGTGCACCTTGGCGGTGTTTTGATAGAGGTGCGCGGCCATCTGGTGTTCGGCCTCTTCGATGGTCATGCCGTCCAGATGATCGATGCGCTCGCCCGGCGCGTAGTCCTCCCACAGGTGCGGCGCGGCAGCCAGAACGCAATCGTAGGCCGACAGGTCAAGGCCCGGCGGCGGCGCCAGGTCGCCGACCGGCACGGAATCCGGCAGCTCCGGCACGCTCGGTTCCGGCGCCGGTGCCTCCGGGTCGCGCTTGCGCACCATGACCCAGCGCACGAAATCGACCACTGTCTCGCCGCGTTGATTGCGGCCGGTCGAGTGCACGTAGACCACGCCGGTCTTGCGGTTGGAGTTTTCCTTCAGGCCGATCACGCGGCTTTCGGCGGCGAGCGTGTCGCCGGGATAGACCGGCTGGGCGAACCGGCAACGGGCGTAGCCGAGGTTGGCGATGGCGTTCAGCGAGATGTCCGGCACCGTCTTGCCGAACACCAGGTGAAAGGCCAGCAGATCGTCCAAGGGCGCGCGCGGATAGCCCAGGCTCTGGGCAAAGGCGTCGGATGACGGCAGCGCAAAGCGCGACCCGGTGAGCGCCATGTAAAGCGCCCGGTCCCCATCGGTAGCAGTGCGCGGGGTGCCGTGGCGCAGCACCTGGTCCGCCGTGAAATCCTCGAAGAAATTGCCGAGGTTGGTTTTGCTCATGCGGCCACGCGGACGCCTCGCGGGTTGACGAATCTCAGGCCACCGGGGCGAGCCGTCAGGAGGCTTCCGCCCTCTGGGGTTCGGCGGCCGCCTCCGCCGCCTCGGCTTCGCGCTCGTCGCGCGCGCGCTGCTCGATCGCCGCGGCCATCGCGACGATACGGTGGGCGTTCTCGACGTGCAGGTTTTCGACCAGCTTGCCTTCGTAGACCGCCACGCCCTTGCCCTCGGCCATGGCCGCGGCGTGGGCATCGATGATCTTACGCGACCACTCGACTTCCTCGGGCGACGGCGAGAAAACCTCGTTGGCGATCCCGATCGTGCGCGGGTGAATGAGGGTCTTGCCGTCGAAACCCATGTCCAGGCCCTGGCGGCAGGAATACGCCAGCCCCTCGTCATCGCGCAGGTCGAGATGGACGCCGTCGAGGATCGCCAGATTGTAGGCGCGTGCCGCCAGAAGGCACATGCCGAGGCTGGTGATCATCGGCATGCGGTCGCGGGTGTGGCTGGCATGCAGGTCCTTAGCCAGATCCGACGTGCCCATGACCAGGCAGGTAAGCCGCGGCGAGGAGGCCGAGATCTCTTCGACCTTCAACGTGCCAATCGGCGTTTCCATCATGGCCCAGATAGCCATTTCCGGCGGCGCCCCGGCCGTGTTCATGACCAGATCCGCCTGGCGCACGGTATCGGCGCTTTCGACCTTTGGCAGCAGGACCGCGTCGGCGCCGCTGGTCGAGGCGGCGGCCAGGTCGTCGTAGCCCCAGGGCGAGGACAGCGCGTTGATCCGGATTATCAGCTCGCGATGGCCGTATCCGCCCCGGGCAATGGCCTCGAGGATGTTCTGGCGCGCCTGGACCTTCGAATCGGCGGAGACGGAGTCTTCCAGATCGAGAATCAGGCAGTCCGCTGCCAAGGTCCGCCCCTTTTCGAGGGCGCGGGTGTTCGCGCCCGGCATATAGAGGACGGACCGGCGCGGCCGGTCATTCTTTATCATGGCCTCACTTTCCCCTTCTGTCGCGGCTGTCGGGCCCGTCGGCAACGAGAGAGTCCGACGGGCGACTATAGAAAAAGATTCCATCCGCGCAAGGACATGGCGCCACTTTGTGTTTTTCCGTTCGGCGCGGGCGGCGCCCTGCGATACTAGTGGACCCGCAATAATCGGAACAACGACGGCCGGCACGCGATGAGCATCCTTTCCATCCAATCGCACGTCGCCTACGGGCATGTGGGCAATTCGGCGGCCGTGTTCGCCCTGCAGCGCCTGGGGATCGAAGTTTGGCCGGTGATGACGGTGCAGCTTTCGAACCACACCGGCTACCCGAGCTGGCGCGGGCGCGCCTTCGAGGCCGACCACATCGCCGAGGTGGTTGCCGGTCTGGACGAGATGGGCCTGCTGGCGGGCTGCGAGGCGGTTCTGTCCGGCTATCTGGGAAGCGCCGCAATCGGGGGCGCGGTGCTCGACGCCGTCGCGCGTGTGCGGCGCGCAAACGCCGGGGCCGTCCACCTCTGCGATCCGGTGATGGGCGACCGCGACCGCGGCCTGTTCGTGCCCGAGGAGGTGGCGGCCTTCGTGAGGGACCAGGCCGTGCCGCGGGCCAATATCGTGACACCCAACCTGTTCGAACTGGAACGCCTCACCGGACGCCAGTTAGAAGACCCGGAGGGCGCGCTCGCGGCCGCACGATCCGTGCTGGACCTGGGGCCGGATATCGTGCTGGTGACCTCTGTGCGGTTCCCGGAAAGGCACAAAGACGAGGTGGCCCTGCTCGCCGTCGCGCGGGACGCGGCCTGGCGCGTGGCCACGCCGTGGCTCGAACTCGCCGCGCCCGTGAACGGTGCGGGCGATGCGCTCGCCGCGCTTTTCCTGGGGCTCTATCTGAGGGCGGTGCCGGGACCGGCGCGCGTGCCCGACGCCCTGACAGGCGCCGCGGCGGCCATCTTCGCGCTGATCGAGGCAACTCGAGAGGCCGGCGCGCGCGAGCTGGCGCTGATCGGCGCCCAGGACGCGCTGGTAAATCCGCAGCGCACCTTCCCGGCCGAGCCCTTGGATTAGGAACCGTCCAGCGCGCCTCGCGGGAGGCCGGCGCGCTGCAAAAGTTGCCCGCCATCGACCGGCAGAATGGCGCCGGCTCGACCCTTGCCTCAATGCAGGTATTCGTCGGCCAGCCGCTCGGCGATCTGGACGGCGTTGAGCGCCGCGCCCTTGCGCCGCAGCGTCTCAGTTGATGGCCTAATTTCCGTGCCCAGCCGACCCGCCAACGCTCTGTGCGCCATAGGGGAGGACGGTCATGAGCTGCGCATGCGACACGACGCCCAGGCCGCCGGGTGAGAAGCCATAGGTCTCGCCGTCGCTGTGCCAGGCGATGGCCAGTCCGACGAGCGACTGGGTGCCGCTGAGCTGCAGGCAGGGTTCCACGACCGCCTCGTAGGTGGCATTGCCGTCGGCGTCCGCTTTGAAGACCGTCTGCGACCCGTCGCGCTTTCCAGCCGGCAGGACCAGACCTTGCCATGGGTCGGTCGGCGGGTCCGCGTCGATGAAGTTCCACATCGTATAGATACCGTCCGGAACGAGGTTCTGGAAGCTGGCCTTGATGGTCCCTTTCTGGCCGTCGCAGGCATAGCTGCCTGAGCCTGTCGCCTTCAGCCAATCGCGGAATGTGATGCCCAGGGCCGCCCCCTTAGGATAGGACTCGGTGGGTTCCAGCTTCATCGGCTCGAAGGGCGGCTCTTCAGCCGCGGCGTAAAGCTCCGCGTCCCTCTGGCTCGCCACTTGCGCGGCCGGAATGCGGACCACTTCGTTCATGTTCGCCGGATTTTCCATGAAGACATCCTGTTCCACCAACCCGTCGGTGGCGTACATGCCGAAGGTGAGTTCGATCTGTTGCGTTTCTTGGGCACTTGCAGGAACGCTCGCCAAAACCAGCATTCCAACCGCAAGTAGGTATGTGAAAACGCTGTTTTTCATCATTGCCCTCTCTCTCTCCCGGCGCCGGACCAATGGGCGGCCGCTCAGGGACAGCGTGTCAGTTTATCTGACCGAACCGAGACCGAACCTTGCCGATCCTTTCCCAGTTGGCGTCCGCCTTGGCAATCTCGTTGGGCGCGTCCTCGATAAATTCGGGGAGGTCTTTCTTGGAATAATTCAGGTACAGCTTGTCGTCGATGATGACCCAGGCTTCGGGATCGACCTCCCAGAGAACGCCCAGCGCCAAGCCGCCCGCGCAGAACCCGCCATAGCGAGGCGCGTAACGCTCCGGGTCACCTGCAAATCGGTCACGATTCTCGGCGCTGGAGAAACGCCATTTGGCATCCTGCCAGACCCGTTCGTATTCGTTCGTCCCTTTGACCGGCTGATTCTCGGTAAAATAAGCGACGGTATCGTAGCCCCTTATCGCGACGTCGTCGGAATCCGTGAAGACCCGCTGACTCTCCCCGGCCATGGCCGGAAACGCGACCGCAATCGCGACGACGATACCAAAAATTGCTCGACCGCCTGACTGAACAACAAGATCCCTCATCAGACACCTCTCAGAGATGTGATCTGGTCTTTGCCTTGGTCAAGTCGAAACCAAGGTATCAAGATGACATGATTTTGTCTAGAAATGGGGCCGCCAAGCTCTGTCATGGCGATGCTATCGAAACGTGCTGGCCATCGTGTTGGGCGCATGAGGAGGCGGTGACTTGCAGGCTCTAGGGCACGGATATGGAACGTAGGCTTGCCGCAATTCTGGCGGCCGATGTCGTCGGTTACAGCCACCTCATGGGCGAGGACGAGATGGGCACGCTGGAAGCGCTCAAGGCGCACCGCAAGGAGCTTCTCGATCCCAAGGTCGCTGAGCATCACGGCCGCGTCGTGAAATTGATCGGCGACGGGACACTGGCCGAGTTTCCCAGTGTCGTGGAAGCGGTGCAGTGCGCCGTGGAGATCCAGCAAGGCATGGCCGCGCGCAATGCCGAGATTCCAGAGGCGCGACGTATCGAGTTTCGAATCGG
>JAZFZX010000374.1:0-4132 GCA_036444135.1 Kiloniellales bacterium
AGCGCCCGTCCCAGATGGGTTGCCCTGGGCTGGCCCTCCGCGTCGTTGCAGGCCTTGCCCGATGCTCCGGCATCGCGCTTCGGCCCGCGCCTAGCGGACGCATCCAGCCCAGAGGCAACAGCGTTGCTTCAATCTGGTCCAAAACCGCTCTAGGCCGCCGGCCCGGCTCCCCCGATGGCGGCGGTACCAGCGCTCACGTTCGAGGCGATCGACGAGGCCCAGCCCGGCCCCGAGTGGCAACGGCGGTTCGAGAGTCATTGGCCCGCCTACAAGCGCTGGTTCCTCAGCGCCGGCGACGCGGCCCGGCCCAGCTATCTCGCCTCGCTGCGGCAACTCAAAGAACACATGCCGGAGCTCGTCCCCGTCTACGAGCGCATGGTGGCGTTGGCCGGCGGCGGCGACATGGCGGCGCGCTTCCTGGCGCACTACTGCCCGCCGCCGTTCTTCGGCGCCTGTTCCCAGGCCGTCTGGCTCGACGGCGCGCCGGCCCTGGTGCGCAGCTACGACTATTCGCCGCTGCTGTGCGATGGCCTGATCATGCGCACGCGCTGGGGGCGGCGTGGCGTGATCGCCATGACCGACGGCATGAGCGGTGTCCTCGACGGCATGAACGACGATGGCCTGGCGGTCTCGCTCGCCTTCGGCGGGCGCCGCGTGGTCGGCGAGGGCTTCGGGATGGCGCTCGTGCTGCGCTATCTGCTCGAGACCTGCGGCGACGTGGCGGCGGCGTCGGCGGCGCTCCGCCGCATCCCGGTGCACGTGGCCTACAACATCGCCCTCGTGGACCGCGGCGGCGACCATGCGGTCGCCATGATTTCGCCCGACCGGGCGCCGGTCATCGAGCAAGCGCGGGTGTCGACCAACCATCAGGGCGCCATCGACTGGCCGCGCTACGCCCGCCTGATCCAGACCAAACAGCGCCACGCCTATCTGACCGACGTGCTGTCGGACTCGAACGAAACCCTCGACCACCTGACGGACCGCTTTTTGGCGCCGCCGCTCTATCGGACGACCTACGCCCAGGGCTACGGGACCCTCTATACCGCGGTCTACCTGCCTGGGAGCGGCGAGGCCCGTTTTCTCTGGCCCGGTGTGAAGTGGCGGCAGGGCTTCGCCCGCTTCGAGGAGCGGGTCAAGACGATCACCTATTCGGAAATCACGCCAGAGACCGGCGACCGGCAGCAGGGACACGGCTAGCGCTGCGGTACCATGTGCGTGGAAGCACCGCCGGTCCGCTCATTCGAGGTGCTTGAGGTATTGGGCGACGAAGTCGCAGCCGACATGGGCGGTATAGGCATCGACGATCGTCTTGGTCGCCGGCCCGAAGGGTCTCCCGTCGCCGATCTTGACCCCGTTGATCTCGGTCATCGGGCAGACGCAGAGGCTGGTGGAGGTGATAAACGCCTCCTGCGCCGCGTAGGCGTCGTAAAGGTCGATGTCGGTCTCCTTGACCGGAATGCCCGCGGCCGCGGCGAAGTCCATCGCCTTTTGCCGGCTCACCCCCGGCAGCACGTAGCGTTCAGAGGGTGTGAGCAGCACGCCATCCTTCACCACGAAGATGTTGCTGCCCAGGCCCTCGCAGAGATTGCCGTTGACATCGAGCAGGATGGCCCAGGCCTCGGGATCGCGGGCGTGTACCTCCTGATCGGCCACGATGAGGTTGAGGTAATTGAGGCTTTTGACCCGTGGGCTGAGGGAGTCCGGCGGCGTCCGCCGCACCGAGGGCGTCACCGCCCGGGCGCCGTCGCGGAACATCCGCGCGCGGGCCTTGAGGGGCAGGGGGATGCACTCGACGACGACCGTCGCGCCGCGGTGCTCCCAGTTGTCGCCTTCGACCTCGAAGGGGCCGCGGGAAATGCGTTGGCCCACCCAGTAATCCTCGTCGGGGCCGAGCAGGTGGCGGTTCCGCTCGAACACCTCCACGGTCACTCGGCTCATCTCGTCGGGCGCGAGGCCGGTGTCGATGCGCAGATAGGCGAGCGAGCGGTAGAGCCGGGTGACGTGCTCCTCCAGGAAGAAGAGCTTGTGGTTGAAGCTCCGCGTGATGTCGAAGCAGCCGTCGCCGAAGTAGAAGCCGCGGTCGCGATAGGGAATGAGCGCCCGGCTCTCGGGCATGAATTCGCCGTTCAGATAGACGGTGCGCTCGTTCGGCCGCTCGCTCATGGGTCTCTCGCTTCCGGTGGTTGCCGGGGGCCATGCTATGCCCCGCCTGGCGGGCATTGCAATGCGCGCGGCCACCTCAATCCTCGGCCTCAATCCTCGGCGGCCAGATCGCGGAGCGCCTGGTCGCGAATCGTGTAGGGCACTTCTTCGATGGCACGCATGCCGATCGCCTCGTAGAACTTCTGCGCCGGATTGTCGGCCCGCACCTTGAGCTCGACCCGGCAGCAATCGCGTCCGGCCGCCAGGCGGCAGACCCGCGCCATCAGGCGCCGCGCGACGTGCCGGTCCCGCGCCTCGGGCACCACATAGAAGTTGTCGACGCAGAGACAGGGCCGGCCCTTGTGGGTGGAATAGGTGGGAAAGAACGTCATGAAGCCCGCCGGCCGGCCGTCCAGCTCGGCGAGAATCGTTTCGTAGCGGGGGTTCGGCCCGAATCCGTCGCGCCGCACGTCCGCCAGCGTGGAGACGAACTCGTCGGCTTCGCCCACGTCGCGCGCCAGGTCGCGCAGCATGGCGAACACCGCCTCGGCGTCGTCCTCGCGTGCCTCTCGTAACGTGATGCCGGTCATTGACCCGATCCGGCCCCGCCCAAATCCCGGACCGGCTCCGGGGTGCGCTCGATCACCACGAAGGCGACACCGGCGACGACGATCATGCCGCCGATGGCGATCTGCGGCGTCAGGCTCTCGCCCAGGATCGTCACGCCGCCGATGATCGAGAAGACCGGCAGCAGCAGAAGGAAGGGCGCGACGTGGCTCAGCGGATAGCGGCCGATCAGGGAGTACCATAGGCCATAGCCCAGCGCCGTCATGATGAGCCCGAGATAGACCACGGTGCCCCAGACCACCCAGTCCGCCTCCCGGATATAGGCCAGGTGGTCGTCCTCCAGCGCCAGGGAAAAAGCGAACAGCTGGGGTGCGGCGAAGACCGACACCCAGGCGATCAGGGTAAAGCCGCGGGTCTCCCCCAAGCGGCGCACCAGCGTCTGCCCCACGGCCCAGGTGAAGGCGCCGCCCATGAGCAACGCCAGCGCGCCCCAGGCGCCGCCCAGGCGCGGCTCGCCCGCGATCAAGACGAACCCGACGAAGGAAGCTGCGATACCGAGCCATTTGCGCAATCCCGGCTTCTCGCCCAGGAACACGGCGCCGAGCAGCACCAGAAAGGGCACCTCGAGCTGGATCACCAGGACAGCCGTGGAAACGTCCACGCCACGCAGGCCGTTGAATGTGAGGCTGTACTGGATGGCGGCCGAGACCAGCGCGATGACGAAGATGCGCGCCATCAGGCCGCGCGGGGGCTTCACGAACCAGACGAGCACCAGGGCCGTCAAGGTGAAGCGCAAGGCCATGAGAAGGATCGGCGGGAAGTGCCCGATTGCCGCCTTGGCGAAGACCACGCCCATGCCCCAGATGAGGGGCACGGCAATCCCCATCAGAATATCCAGCGGCCGCAGCGCCATCGCCATTCGTCCCCGGACGATCGGGCCGGTTTCTCAACCGGCCCATCGCCCGGCGAGGCTATCCCAGCGGTGCGTCCGGAGCCATGGCTAATCGACGCGCGCGGTGGCGTCAGGCGGCTTTGTGGCCCGCCTCGAAGGCACCGAGGAACGCTGCCAGGTTGGCGCCCAGGTCGTCGCAGAGGTAGCCGCCCTCCTGCACCAGCAGGGTCGGCAGGCCGAGCGCGGCGACCGCTTCGGCGATGCGGGCGAAGCCGCCGGTGGTGATCTTCAGGCCGCCGAAGGGATCGCCCTCGTAGGCATCGAGGCCGAGGGCGACCACCAAAGCTTCGGGTGCGAAGGCGCCGATGCGGATCAGCGCCGCCGCCAGCGCCTCGAGGAAGGTCCCGTCGCCGCTGCCGCGCGCCAACGGAAGGTTCAGATTGAAACCCAGGCCCGGCCCGGCGCCCCGTTCGTGGGCGTAACCCCAGAAGAAGGGATAGAAGCGGACCGGATCGGCGTGCAGCGAGACCG
>JAZFZX010000375.1:0-3129 GCA_036444135.1 Kiloniellales bacterium
GCCACGCGGGTCTGTGCGAGCACTGCCAGCTGTCGGCTCTCCGTGTCCAGGACCTCAACCAATACCTTGGCGGTACCCGTCTTCCGGAAACCGAGTAGGTCGGCGGCCCGCATCGAGACATCGATGATGCGGTTGTTCTTGAAAGGTCCGCGGTCGTTGACCCGCAACACCACCGACCGGCCGTTTTCCAGGTTGGTCACCCGTACCATGCTCGGCAACGGCAAGGTCCGATGGGCCGCCGTCAGCTTGTATTGGTCGAAGGTCTCGCCGTTCGCGGTGCGGTTGCCGTGAAAATTCGGGCCATACCAGGAGGCGATACCGGTTTCCCGGTAGCCGTATTCGACCCGCGGGTAGTACCAGACCCCAGCGACCTCGTAGGGCTTGCCGATCTTGTACTCGCCGGCCCGGGGTTCGGGCGTCGACGGCTGCATCTTCTTGGCGGCGTGCGAGACCAGCTCCGCCTGCGCGCAAGCCCCAAGCGCAAGCACGGCCGCGACGCAGACTATGCGCCCCGAAAAGCGGAGCCACCGCAACATTTTGTGGTTTCGGCCCTGTGGCATTACCGGATGTCGAAGTCTACGTTTCACATTATCGCTCCGCAAGGTTCAGGCTGTCGTCAGCTCTTGCTGCTCTGGCGCAACAGCTGCAAAGCCTCATAGCTGGGATAGCCGTCCGGCGGCAGACCGGCGGTGCGCTGAAAGGCGCGCAAGGCGGCACGGGTCTGAGAGCCGATCACGCCGTCGGGTGTTCCCGGGTCGAATCCCAAAGACAACAGCAACTCCTGCAGTTCCTCTACCTCGCGGCGGCTGAGCGGCCGCTCCTCTGCCGGTCGGGCGCTTGCGAATGCCGGATTGCCGGCTATGCGGTCGGCCAGGTGGCCGACGGCGATCGCATAGAACAGCGACCGGTTCCAGCCGAGAATCGCGTGGAAGTTCCGGTAGACGAGAAATGCCGGTCCCCGGTGGCCCGCTGGCAGGACGATGGAGCCCGCGATATCCACTTGCGGCAGATTGCGCCCATCGGCGCGGCGCACGCCCAGCGCCTGCCAGTCGGCGAGGTCCTTCTGTTCGTCCATGCCCGCCAGGTTCCAGGCGAAATCCGGCGGCAGACGAACTTCGCGGCCCCAGGTCTTGCTGCCGTCCCAGCCGATGTTTGCCAGGTAGTTGGCGGCCGATGCGAAGATGTCCGGCAGGCTCTGCCAGATGTCCCGCCGGCCGTCGCCGTCGTGGTCCACGGCATAATGGACGAAGGTCGAAGGAATGAACTGCAACTGGCCCATGGCGCCGGCCCAGGACCCCGTCATTGCCGCCGGTGTGATGTGGCCTTCCTCGAGGATCCTGAGCGCGTCGAGCAACTGCGCCCGGAAAAATGCGCTGCGCCGCTCGTCATAGGCGAGCGTTGCCACCGCCCCGATCACCGGAAAGTTGCCCGTATAGTCGCCGAAATTGCTCTCCAGGCCCCAAAAGGCCACCAGGAAACGAGGTTGCACCCCGTAGCGCCGCTGCACCTCCGCCAAAAGCTCTTCGTTCTGCGCGAGAAGCATCCGCCCGCGCTCGATCCGCGTCGGCGTGACCCGCCGGTCCAGATAGTTCCAAAAGGTCTGTGTGAACTCGGGCTGCCGCCGATCCCGCTCGATGACGTCCGCGAGGGGTTCGACGCCTTGCAACGCGTCATCCAGTGTCGTGGGCGATATGCCTTGCTCGATGGCCTCGGCCCGCAGGGCGGTAAGCCAGGCCGCAAAGTCCGGATCTGCCCCCGAGGCCGGAATCGAAATCCCCGCCATACAAAGACCTAGCGTCGCCAAAACAAGAGATCGTCGCAGGCGGCGAACTGCGTCGTCCATTGAGACGCGGAATCGCCAAATCGCCCGACAGGTCCACTCAGCGCTCATCAGACTCGGCCTTCCCGGGGACTCGGAAGGCTAGCCTTTTGCCACAGGCCTCGGCGGCGTGCAACGCCAGGGAACGCGGAGTGCAACCAAGAATACCTTGAATTCGAAGGATTTCAGGCCTCTTCCGTTAGCGGAAATTTAATTGTGGCTGCCGATACTCGCCTAACCCGGCCCTTATCCCATGACGATAGGGTACCCGCCGACAGAGAGGGGTCATGGGGACAGCTACATCGGAACCTATGCCATGAAATCCAAGCGTTCGGCCCATTCGATCTCGAAGGTCATCGCCCACGTCGGGTTGGCGGTAGCCGTTTCAGCCTGTTCGACGCTCTTTTCGGGTCAGTCGGGACCGCAGGTCTCGGTGCCCGACTTTAACGACCCAGTAGAAAGGTCGGCGTCGCTGCTGCGCTATTGCACCAAGTTGCACCAGAAGGGTGATCTCAACCTGGCGGCCGGCATCTGTAACCGGGCCCACGAGATCGATCCCATCAATCCCGCGCCGCTCATGGAGCTGGCCAGCGTGCTGCAAGACCTCGGGATGGGCGCATCGGCCGCCGAGGCATACCGGGCAGCCCTGCTGCTCAACCCGCAACAGGTCGATGCGCTTTACGGGCTGGGAAAAATCTACATCAATCAGCAGCGCTATGATTTGGCCATGGAGCCGCTCGAGACCGCCGTGCTGCTCGAATCCGAAGATCCCCGAATCTACAACGCGCTCGGCGTCATCATGGATCAGCAGGACGAGCATGCCTCGGCACAGTCCTATTACCGCCAGGGTCTTGCCTACAGCCCGCGCAACGTTTCGCTGCGCAACAATCTCGGGCTCTCGCTCGTGCTCAACGGCCAAGACAACGACGGACTGGCCATGTTGCGCGAGGTCGCTGCCGAGCCGGACGCCGGCGCGACCGCCGGCCGCAACTTGGAACTGGCGACCCAGATCGCAGCGCAGGCCCGCAGTGGGGCGCACATCGCAAGCAATCCGCCGGCCGCGAAGGCTGTCGACGGCGAGCCCGTCCAGCCGGCGCCGTTGAGCGCTGCCCCCGTGCAGCAGCCCTATCTGTCATCCATGACCCCGGCCGGGACAATTCATCCGCAGTCGGCATCGGTACCGGAAGCCGTCGACGATCGGCCCACGGGAACGCCGGTGTCCCTGCTGCAGCACTATGAGCAATCCGCCGTCAGCCCATCCGCCGACACTGCCACGGACTCGATCGAAGATCATTTGACCAGCAATGAGA
>JAZFZX010000376.1:0-6247 GCA_036444135.1 Kiloniellales bacterium
GGTGGATCATCCAAAGCACGCAGCCGGGCCGGCTGGCCAGCGGGTGCGCGGCGACGAGATAGGGCTCTGCGGCAGCCTCCGCCGGCTGCTCCGCGCGCCGTACGCGCACCTCGGCCGCGCCCGCTGCGCCGGCCTCCGCCTCGGCCGAAAGGCGCTCGATCTCGGCGCGGCCTGCGTCGTCGACCGCCTGCTCGGCGATGAGCCCCGCCACCGGCCGGTCGTCGTGTCCGAACAAGCCCCGCACGGCGGGATTGGCATAAAGCACCGCGCCGCCGGGCCCGACCAACTGGCGCGGCTCGGGCTCCGATGCCAGACAGGCCTCCAGCGCCGCGCTCCGCCGGCGCGCCCAAAGCGCAGCACAGACCGCCGCCACCGCCGTGCCGACGGCCAACACCAGCAGAACAACGAGACTCCACGACATGGCAAATTCGACCGAGGTCTCAGCCGCGACTCGGAAGCGGCCACATCAAACTCACTACCACCAGCCGCGCGCGCGTGCCAAGCCCCGCGTGGCGCGCGCCGCGAGGCACCGGCGGCCGAGAGATCCCCGACAGTGTTCATCATCGGACAAAGCTGCTAGATTCCGCGCGGCTTTGGTCCGCCCCAATGCGCGGCCGCCACCAGAGAAGCAGGACGCCGATGCTCTACTTGACCCGCAAGATCGGTGAGTCGGTCATCATCAACGACGATATCGAAGTGACCGTGGTCGACATCCGCGGCAAGTCGATCAAGCTGGGCTTCACCTTTCCGCCGGAGGCGAGCGTGCTCAGGCGCGAGATCCACGAGCGCATCCAAGAGGAAAACCGCGCCGCGGCGGCCGGCGCCGTGCCGCAGGCCGAGGCGCTCGGCCAAACCCCCAACGTGAAACCCGAGGGCGGGCGCGAGGCGGGCTGACCTTGCCCCGTTCGCAGCCGTTTTCCTGAACCGCCGTGGCGCGGCGCGGCGCGCCCGGGGACGTTCACGGCGCCGGCGGTTCCGCGCCGGGGGCCGGCCCGGCGCTCGCCGTGAGCCCCTTTCCGGCCAACGCCAGGCGGGCGCGGGCGCGGGCCGGCCGATGGGGGCCGGCGGCAAGCCGCTGCCACAGCTCCCGGGCCCCCACCGCGTCGCCGTCGAGATCCAGGCGGCGGCCTTCCAGGTAGTCGAGCTGCGCGCGCTCGTCCAGCGTCAGCGAATCCTCGCGCAGCTGATCCAGATAGCCGCGCGCGCCGCCGCTGTCGCCGATGCCCAGCCTGGCTTCGGCGGCGAGCAGCCGCAGCCGGACCCTAACCAGCCGGCCGTAATCGGCAAACAGCGGATCGGTCATCGTGAAGCGCTCGGCGGCCAAGGCCCAGTCGCGGGCAACCGCCGCCAGCGCACCCTCCCACAACGCCGCCTCCCATTCGCCGTCGAGCGCCGGGTTGTCCAAGGTTTCGGCGGCGCGTGCGTCGGTCACCAGAAACTCGCTGGCCGCCCGCAGCAGCAGAACCTGTGGGCCGCTGGCCAGTCGCTGGTTCTCCCGCGCGATCAGGTCCAAGACCTGGAGCGTCTCGACCGCCAGGCCGTGGGCGAAATAAAAGCGCGCGAGATCCAAACGCGAGATATCGGCCCGCGTAGGTGGTGCATCGGCAACGGCGTCAAGCAGCTGTTGCTTCACCTCCGTGAAGTCTCCTTGTGCCGCACGGCGCCAGGCGTGCTGATCGAACAGCCGCGGCCCCGGTTCGACCGCGTGCTCGGCGGCCTCCGCACGCGCCCGGTCGGCGGGCGACGACAGCAGCAGGCCGCTTCGATCGCCGATCAGGACGCCGGATTCGGCCGCTTCCACCTGCAGGCCGTCGGACAGCGGCGCAACGGCGATCCCCTGATAGGTCGCGAGCGCCCGGAACTGGGGAAAGCTGCGCTCACGCTTCACACCCAATCCCGGCGCCGGCAAGGGCACGATGTAAAGGGTGTCGCCCAGGTCGGGGTCGGTCACGCTCAGGACCCGCCCGGCGCCGGCCGCACGCAGCAAGACACGCGGGGTGCCGTCCTCGCCCGCAACTTCAACCGCCAGCGCCGTGCGTGGCGCGTCGGCCCGGCGCTGCAGATCGACCACCCAGGCGCGGCCGTCGCGGCTCAGGGCCGCCCCGTGGGCCGGCGGCAGATTGACGCGCAGCACCGTGGCATCGGGATCGTCCTTGGCGCTCAACCGTTCGACCGGCGCCAGATGGGGAAGGGAGTCCGCGATGCGGTCGGCGAGGCCGTCGGGCCCGCGCTGATCGAACACGATCCAGAGACGACGGCCGCGGCGAAAGACCGCCGCTCGCGCGGCCTGCGCCAGCCAATCGAAACGCAGCACCGCCGGCCGGCCTTCCGCGGCCCGGGTGCCGGACGTAAGCAGCGGCGCGCCTTGATCCGGCCCCGGCGGCCCGGCGGTCTCGGTCGAACTCGATGGGTCGGGGTACAAAACCTCCTCTCCGGCCACATCGATCACCACGCGATTGCTGTCGCGGAAATGCCGGATCTTCGCCCCGGCGGTCGTGTCGAGGACCACGGTGAGGCTTGTCTCGCCTTCGAACGGGTCCACGCTTGACACCCGTTGCAGCCGGTGGACCAGGAAGTGCGACAGATCGAGGCGTGCCGGGGCCTCGAACCGCACCGTGACCCGGCCCGGCGCGCGATCCACCCGGTAGCCCACTTGCATTTGCCAGTCGAACACCAGACGGCTGAAGCCCGGGTGCTCGCCGACCCGCAAATTCAGGTCCGCCCGCGCGCCGGGCAGCACGGGTTCGATCCGCTGCACGGCTCGCTGATCGATATCACTTGATGGCGCCGCCGCCGGCTCAATCGCCAATGACCGGCCGGCCGCGGCTTGCGGACCGTCTTGCGACGCGGCGGTTCCCACGCCGTCTTCGGCGGCAGCCTCGGCGGACAGGGCCCCGAGGCCGAGAAGTACAATTAAGGCCAGGCGCCACAGCGCGTTCGGCAACAGGCTCATCAGTGTTCCTCCGCGGCGGCGACCCGCACCACCAAGTCCACCCTGCCTGCAACGCCTCCCCGTGCTGCGCGCCCCGGCGCCGGCCGGCGCGGACGCGCCCACCCTGCAGTGCCGCGAGCATGCGGGCCCAGCACGCTGCCTAGGTAGTCCAGGTGCCGGTCCGGGGTCAACTCGGCACCCTCCGTCCGCGGCGTGGCCGACCCCTCCCGGCGGCCCGCGTTCAGGCTGCGAGCCAAGGTATCCGAGGGTTTTGTCAACGACGCAGGCCTGCCTCCGGCATTGCGAACGTCCTCACGAAGACGGCCGTGAGACGCAACCTCGGATCGGTGCAAGTGATGATCCGGGCCGCCGAGTCGCGCCACTCGAGTCGCAGTCCCGTTTCTCAGAAGCTTCCGATGACGGATGTCAGGTTGGTCTTGAGCGTCACCGCATTGAACGGCTTGACCAGATAGGCGTTGGCGCCGGCTCGCCGTGCGGCCTTTGCGTTTTCGGCTTTGTTTTCCGCCGCGATCATGACGAAGGGGACCTCGTCCAGGTGCGCATCGGAGCGCACCTGCCGGAGCAGTTCCATACCCATCATGGGCCGCATGTTCCAGTCCGAGATCACCAGGCCGTAGCGCTTGTCGCGCAGCTTCTTCAGCGCCTGGTTTCCGTCGCTGGCCTCTTCGATGTTCTGGAATCCGAGCTGCTTCAGCAGGTTCCCGATGATCCTCAGCATGGTCTTGTAGTCGTCCACGATAAGGACCGGCATGCCGAAATCGATCGAAGCCATGACGCGCTCCCAAATCCGGGGCGGAGGCTGAGCACCGCCCCAAGACCTCGGGAGCAATCTAGAGACCGCTCCTTAAGACATCGTAAACAAAGATTAACGGGTCCTTGCGCCCCGGCTGATCGGAGACCGGAAGAGAGCCCGGCAGCCAATCCCGCCGGCCGGAGAATTCGGCGCCATTTCCCCGGAACGGATCGGCCCGCTTCGACGGTCAATCGAAGCGGGCCGCATCGCATTTCGATGTAGATCTGACCGTTGAGATCAATCGTCCCGGTGCGTGCGCTCCATGCGCTCGTGCCATTCCTGCGCCTCGATGGACAACGTGGCGATGGGCCGCGCCTCCAAGCGACGCAGGCTGATGGGCTCCTCCGTCTCTTCACAGTAGCCGTAAGTGCCTTGCTCGAGGCGCGACAGCGCCGCATCGATCTTGCCTAAGAGCTTCCGCTCCCGGTCGCGGGTCCGAAGCTCGAGTGAGCGGTCGGTCTCCAGGGACGCTCGATCCGCAATGTCCGGTTCGGCCATGCTGTCTTCTTGTAGATGTTGGAGGGTCTCAGTCGATTCCTGGAGCAGCCCGTCCCGCCAATGAATCAGCCGCTGGCGAAAATATGACGTCATGCGCACGCTCATGAACTTCTCGCCCTCGGAAGGACGATATGAGTTGGAATTCTTGACTCCCTTCCTCTTGGCCATCCCCTGCCCCACACACGACACAAAGATTTCGCCGGGAGTATATGAATTTCGAGTCTCGCAGCAAGCCAAAGTTTGCTCGGAGACTGCAAACACATATGATTGAAATAAAACACAATTTCGTGAGTTCGGTTGTATAGGCCCGATAAATCTTGGGCTAACGGCCCCGCTTTGCCAGCTCTAGAGCCGCACCGAGCACGATTTCGCCCACCGCTCCAGCCGCCCGCGGGCCACTTCGCCGGCCGCCCGGATCATCGCCTCAGCCGACCAATGACCGGCGGCGCACGGTCGGGATTCCCAGTAATCAGAGGTTCCCTGGTCCGGTCCGGCGCTCCGTCGCCGGCCCGGGCCGTGTCCGCGCACAGCGGTCTATTCGGTTAATCGGGGTTAAGGCAAAAAGATTGTTTTAACTATTGGACTTAGCAGTTTTTAAACGGCCCTTGTCTACCATAAGGCCTGCGTAAGCCGCGCAGACCGACAAGCGGAGACGAGGTAACATTCATGAGTTCCGAAGGCACAGGTAGGCCAAGTCGCGTGATCGGCCCGGCAGGTAGGCCGCTGACCATTGAGGACCTGCCGCCGCCCAATACCGAACGCTGGGTCATTCGCCGCAAGGCGGAGGTCGTGGCCGCGGTCCGCGCCGGACTGATCAGCCTGGAAGAGGCGTGCGAGCGTTACCGCCTTTCGGTCGAGGAATTCCTGTCCTGGCAACGTCTGATCGACAAGCACGGCACGCGGGGCCTGCGCACCACTCGCCTGCAGCAATACCGCAAGTCTCACCGCAACGACACCGTGGTTTTCCCGCATCGTCTGGACCGCCAGACCACCACCTGACGCAGCGAGGCCGCTCGCCGCGGACCGCCGTTTCGCCAGGGTTCATCGTATCAGGATAAATCTCGCCGCCGATAACCGGCCGACCGATCGGACCCTTTAGCGGCCGCCACCGGCGATACGGCCCCGCCGGTACAGGCCGAGTCCCAAATCGTCGAACGCAATCTGCTCCCGCCGCCTGCGGTGCGCGGCTTCCCGGCGGGCCTGATTCGCCTGTGCCGATTCGTACTTTTTCAGCTCTTGCAGGCCCGCTCCAACTTCGTCGCGTGCTGCCTCGATCTCGCCCTCGAGGTTTTCGATGGACTGCCGCAGCTTCAAGCGCCGCTCGAGCGCAGGCGCGATGAAGGTCTGGAACGCCAGGGCACCGTCGAGCGTGCGGGAGGCCTCCCGCCGCTCGTCCTCCAGGGTCAGCTCAAGAACCTCGAGGTCATTCGTGAAGCGCTCCAAGAGTTGCTGCAATAGCGACAATCTCTGCTGCTTTTCCTCCAGGATCCACTGATGCACACGCACCAAGTTGCTGAGTCCGCTCACGGTTGATGGTCCTCGTCTCGTTCGGTGGCCTGTGCCCGAACCGGGGCCTCCGCCCCAGCGGACAGGCCATGCCCGAAGCCGCCCGCCCCGAAAATCCGGTCCGGGACGCTGACGACTCGACCGTAGAGGTGATAGGCTGGAACCTGTTCGGGTTCCTCGATCACGCTTTGAATGGCTGCACCCAACCCGCAAACCCCCAACAGAGCTTCGGCGGACTCTTGAAGTCCCGTAGCAAGGAGTATGGTTTGTTTAGCTTAAGCTTCTGTAAAACGACTTTGCATTTAATGATCCGCGCTAAGAGTTTATTAACGATCCTTCCCCAAGATGGTTAATAAGGTATATTCACGTGGACTTCGCTAGATCGGGGTGAAAAACGATGCGTATTCTCCTTGTCGAAGACGATTCGGCGACGGCCCAATCCATCGAGATGATGGTGCGGTCCGAAGGTTACGTCTGCGACACCACGGACATGGGTG
>JAZFZX010000377.1:0-2280 GCA_036444135.1 Kiloniellales bacterium
TCATTCAGCACGATCGCCGGTCCCGCCGCGCCGGCATCCGGCGTCCAGGAAACATTGCCGATGTCGCCGCTCACCAGGTCGATCCAGCGGCCGTCGCCGCCTCGTTCACTGGCGTGCGCGCCGGCCGGCAGTCGGTCGATGGACGTTTCGCCGTCGGGAAGAACCAGCACAGCCAGCGTACCCGATAGGTCGAGCACGATAGCGCGGCCGCCCGCGACGGCGTGCGGCGCGCCCAGCGCGCATCGCGGCGCCAGCGCCGCATGCAGATGGCGCACGACATGGCTTCCCTTGCCGGGATTGTAGAGCCGGTCGACCAGGCCGCTTCGGTAGAAGTAGCCTCGGTCGATCGGGGTGAAGTTGTCGACGAAGACGTCGACCTCGGGTAAGGCCACGGCAGCGGTCGCCGCTTCGGCCAAGCGGTTCAGGTCGTCCGCAGCGCCGTCGGCGACCGGCGTGTCGCGCGCGAACGACAGATGCACGCTGGCCGTGACGCCGGTGCCGTCGACGCTGGCGCGGGCGGACCGGATGGCGGACACCGCTGGCTCGTCTCGGGCGACGCCGAACACGACGCCGTCGACCACCGTGGGCGCATCGTCGAGCGCGAGCAGCGCCTGGACGGCGCCCCGCTCGTCGGCGCGTAGGCCGTGGCTGGTGCTGAACGCCTCAACATCGGGGCGATAGGCGTTGATGCGGACGGGCGGCGGCGTGGCGCCGTCCGCCTGGACGATTGCGCGGATGACGGCGCGCGCTTCGGTCAACGGCGCGATCACCTCCCAGTGCTCGACCAGCGCGGCATGATCGCTCATCGCCGTGACCACGGCGGCGCACGGCACGCCGAAGGAAAACACGGTGAAGCCGTAGCCCAGGGCGATCAGATCGGCGATGCGAGCGCGCGTCCGGTCGTCCTGGAGGTCGTCAAACGGAACCCGCAGCTTACGTACCCCCATCTCGTCGAGCGCAAGGAGCGGATAGTCGTTGCGCAGCACCTTGCGACGAAAGGCGTCGAGCCCCCATGGCGTCCGCACATCGGCGGTGGCGCACCACGCCTCGCTCAGATCAATGCCGAGCGAGCCGGCCGGCCGGTTCGCGGCATCGACCGGCGGCAAGTGGCGCGGTGCAACCAACAAGGTCTCGCCCGGCCACAATGTCGCGCCGTAGCTGCGTAGGATGCGGTTCACGTGACCCCGCTGGTAAACGTCGACCACGGCATAGCCCAGCTTGGCGACGTCGTTGACGCCCTGGCCGCGACCGGGCCCGACCGGAAACAGGACGTGGTAGTCGTGGCGTAGGAAGCAGATCGACGGCAGCACGTAGTACCGGGTGTCGGCGTACAGGTTGACGAAGTAGTTGTGCACATGGCCGGCGAAGAAGGCCTCGACCCGGTGTCGCCGCAGCAGCCCGAGCAGCCAGCCGCGGCCCGGCTCGTCGATCGCGTCATAGTGCTGCGTCTCGCCCGGGTCGGCGAGGTAGGGCGGGTAGTGCGAGAACACGAAGACACGGCGGCCGTCGTTGTCGGCGAGCAGCCGTTCGAGCCAGTCGCGCTGTGCGGCCTCGCAATCGAGGCCCGAGTTCACGATCATGGCGTTGATGACGACGAACAGACAGTCCTCGTGCTCGAAGGAGAAGAACTGCGGCTGGAAGGCGCGCTCATATGCGGCGATCGTCTCGTCGCTGATGGTGTAGATGCTCTGGCCGGCCGGCACCGCGGGGAACAGCTTCTCGCCGACGTCGTGATTGCCCGGCACGAGATGGAGCGGGCAGGTCAGTTCGGCATAGACCTCGTGAAACTGGCGCGCCGAATCGTCGTATTCCGCCGATCGCGGCACCGGATGCGTGATGTCGCCGAGATGGACCAGGAAATCAGGCCCGAGCCGGTTGATTTCGTGGACCACATGGCGCGAGCGCGCGTTGCCCAATTCCTGTCGCGCGGTCTCGAAGGAGATATCGACCTCGGCCTTGGCCGCGGCGTCGGCCTCAGTCATGTGCGAATCGGCGACCACCGCGAAGGTAAACAGATGCTTGCCTAGTTTCGTCACATCGTCCTTCCTGCGCTCCGGCCGCGGCGGCCCGGGCATGATGGTTTAACTCCTTCCCCAAACTTTGACAAAATGAAATCGAGACGCGGCGGGCGCCGAAATGCGCTTCTTGCCGGCAACGCCTATTAGGCCGCAGCGGTCGCCGGACGCGGCGCCGGCGCAGCGGGCAGCAGCAGCGCCGATAGTCCGCTTTGGGTCAAAAGCGGACATCCCGCACCATGGCCATTTATGTCCGCTTTCGGGG
>JAZFZX010000378.1:0-3635 GCA_036444135.1 Kiloniellales bacterium
GCTACCGCATTGCACGGCACATGGACTGCGGAAGGCGGGCGCCACGTTCGCAGCGGAGCAGGGCGCAACCGAGCATCAACTGATGGCGATGTACGGATGGAACAGTCCGAAACAGGCCGCGCTCTACACCAGGACCGCGAACCAGAAGCGGCTCGCCGCGGACGCCATGGCGATGGTCGATCCAGACTATACGACGAACAAAAGTGTCCCACCTCAGGAGACGGTGGGGTCCGGTGGGACACTGAAGGGCAAAAAAGCGTGTTAAATCAACGGTCAAATTTGGCGGGCAGGGTCGGGATCGGAATCGGCCTCCGGGTCGAAGCCTTCCGCCGCGGCTTCCTTGAGGTCCCAGCCGCCGGAGAAAATGCGATCGCCGGCGCCGCGAATGATGCCGACGCTCAGCTCGGGGCTGTCCTGCAGCTCACGCAGCGCCGCGTAGAGCGCGCGGCTGAGCGGCCGGTTGATGGCATTGGCCGGGGGGCGGTTCAAGGTAATCTCCAAAATTCGGCCTTGGCGTTCGGCCAGAATGGTCAGATCTGTCATTGCGCCTCCTCCAATGCGATTGCGCCTGTCATTCTCGTGGCCTGCGACGGCGGGCAGGGTCGCCAGAGAGCGGTCAAACGGGGGGCCGTTTCCAGGCAATCGTGAGCCCGCCAAACCATCGCACAGGATACGCCCGACCACGAGGACCGGTGGTATCAGGCGCCTCTCTGGCGTCCTCCTCGCGCCCGGCATGCCCTATATCCGCGCTTATCCCCAGCAAAGTGACACCTTTCCACAGGTTCTTGCAGGAGCCTCTGGATAACCGGCTTGGCCGAGCCGGCCGCTCCACTAGACTGGCAGCGCGTAGACTGGCCTCCGGGCCAATCCCTGTTGACCTATCCGACTGCTCTGGTCACCGCCAGCCGTCGTGCTTCCGGTGACCAGGGCCTTGTTCCCACAATCCGCACCGCAATGGGCGCGCCATCGAATGGAGGCGCCAGTGAATGGAGGCGTCGTCCGGCGGAAGGTGCTATACCGCTATCTCACACCGGCCACGCCGGGCGGGCCGGGAGTATGCGGCCGGCCCCTGCCGCGCCCGAGATCGGCATGAGGTGAGGACTGGGCGACGTGAGCCATCACGCATCGGCATTTTCGGGTTGTGCCGGCAGGACGCATCCGGGCCGCACGGCCTCGGCCCTGCGCGCGGCCCTGCTGTGCCTTGCCGTGTCGGTGCTGATGGGCTGCACCGATCCAACCAAGCCAAACCTCGAGGTGGCCTGCGCCCTGACGAAATGCATCTGCCTCTCGGACGCGGATGGCTACTTCGCGCGGAACTTCAGTACACAGACGACGACCGAGTTGCTGTGGGCCGACACGGGCAATGCTTACTGTCCCGAGGACTTCTCCCTGCAGCAGGTCAACGAGAAAAAGCAGGGGTACCGGTACTACACGCCGTGAACCGCCTGGCAGGCGATACCTGCGCTCGCATCGGGGCAATAGCACGGTGGCGCAGATGTGCGGCGCCGGTCGACTGTGCTATCTTGCGGCCTTCGACGAACTGGTTGAGAGCCGGACATGCCGCCCCAGTCGGCCCACCTGATGGCCGAGGAAATCGCCCGCTATCACGAAGACGGCTACGTAGTGCCGCGCTACCGCCTGCCGGACGACGTGCTGGCGCAGATGCGGGCGGCGTACGATGAGCTGCTGGCGGCCAATCCGGAGGTCGCCTCCGACATCATGCTGGGCCCGCATATGGAAAGACCCGGCGCCCAGGGCGTCAAGGGCGCGCCGGCGTGGTTCGGCTTCGCCACCCGGCCCGAAATCCTCGACATGGTGGAACAGCTGATCGGAGAGGATATCATCCTCTGGGGCACCACGATCTTCGGCAAGCCGGCCAAGGGCGGCCTGGAGACCCCGTGGCACCAGGACGGCGACTATTACCCGATCCGGCCGCTCGAAACGCTCTCAATCTGGATGGCGATCGACGATGCCACGCCGGAAAACGGCTGCATGGGCTTCATTCCCGGCTCCCACAAGGCGCGCAAGACGTTCAGCCATCACTGGGAGGACAAAGACGGCCTCACGATCAACCAGGCCTGCGACGCCGAGCACTTCGACGAGGCGAGCGCGGCCGACCTGATTTTGGAGGCGGGCCAGATCTCGTTCCATGACGTCTATATGATCCACGGCTCGCGCGCGAACACATCGGGCAAGCGACGGGCCGCCTTCGTGGTGCGCCTTTTGCCCGGCCACTGCCACTACGACCACGAACTGGGGGTCAAACTGGCTCAGCCGCACCAGGCCCACGATTATGGCAACCGCCCGCTGTTCCTGTTGCGCGGGCGCGACCGCACGGGCAAAAACGACTTCACCATCGGGCATTGAGGGCACAACGGCGGCCCGGGACGCCGCGCTATGGGCTTTACACGCTACCGGCAAGGGACCAAAGATGAACCACGCCGGTTGCCTCGCAACCGGCGGACACGAAAGCATCCGTGTCCGGGAAGCCTGAGAATGAGACAGGTTCTCGCAGCGGCGTTGCTGGCCATATCAGCGACCGTGGTTCCAGGGACGGACCACGCAAGAGCCGCGGAATGTCAGTGGGTCCCCCTTCTGTCCGGCGATCCGGACGGGGTCGTGCCGCCTGTCTCGGATGTCGCGGTTTCTCTCGCCGGGCTTCCCCTGACCATGTCGGCGGGCAAAGTTCTGCTCGACGGTTACAACTCGCTCGTCCCGAAGTTCGACAGCGCCTGCGGCACGCATCTCAGTGCCTCTATCCTCGATGATCGCGTGCGTCTGGACGTTGCGAACGGCCAGGACGGGCCGAGCTTGGCCAATTTGTCCATGGATCTCGCACCCGGCGGCGGCCCGGTTGGGTGGTCGATTGAAACGGCGTTCATGGCGGCCGATTCCGGCCCAAACCAGGCTCTCCAGCGACATGTCGGGGCGAGAAACTGGATCGGCGCGTTCGACAATCGACTCCAGGCCTGGGTCGACTTCGGCCTTTCCATAGATGGCGAAAACGAGCTGAGCGGACACGCGACGAGATACAAGCTTGCGGCGGACCTGTGGCGAACGGAGGACTTCAAGCTGTCCGGCACGGCGGGCTTCGTCCTGGCCAGCGCCGGTTACGCGGTCGATGGGATTGACCTTGGTGCTGATCGGGCGGTTCATGAGTTCGGCGGGTCGATCGACTGGGGCCGGCTTGGTTTCCATATCTCGCACAGCATTTCAACGGACAACACAATCGGTGACGACGACCAGAGCGCTCGCCGCTGGCGGGCCTGGAGCGCAGATTTCAAGCTCGATCTGGCGGACGTTCATGCCTTCGTGCCGCGCGCCGTCGGTTTCAAGATCGAGCAGGAGCATTTGGATCGCGCGCATATCGGGACCCTCGATACGGCCGAGGATCTGGATGAACTGTCGAGGTCCCTTTCGCTCGAGCTGAGCTGGGACCACCACGGCGGAGCAACGACACTGCTGCTGTCGGGATTCGATCTTGACGATCGGGCGAATTCGGATACGGACAACGATAAGCTGGACTACGCCATCCGGCTGACGCGCGCCTTTGATACCGGCCCCTGGGAACTGTCGGCAGAGGCCGCGTTGACGGGAAAAGGCGAGATGAGCGGTGAACAGAGACAGCGCTCGCA
>JAZFZX010000379.1:0-2667 GCA_036444135.1 Kiloniellales bacterium
TTCGTGCGCTATCTCGATCAGCAGCGCGCGGCCGTGTGGCGGATGCATCCCTTCCGCACGCTCTCGGAACAGACCCTGCTGGTCGTGGGCCTGGGCCAGATCGGCAGCCATGTCGCCGCCAACGCCAAGGCGCTCGGCATGCGCGTCCTGGCCGTCCGCCGCACCCAGACGCCCCATCCGGCGGTCGACGGGCTGTACCCGCCCGAGGCCCTGCACGAAATGCTGGGACAGGTGGATATCGTGTCGCTGCATCTGCGTCTGAGCGAGGAAACCCGGCATCTGATCGACGCCCGGGCGCTGGCCGCCATGAAGCCCGGCGCGCTGCTCGTCAACACCGCGCGCGGGCCTATCGTCGACGAGGCCGCCTTGATCGAGGCGCTCGAAAGCGGACACCTGGGCGGCGCCTATCTCGATGTCTTCGAGACCGAGCCCCTGCCCCCGGAAAGCCCGCTGTGGCGGCTCGACAACGTGATCGTCACGCCGCACGCCGCGGAGAACATCGACGATTGGCCGCGGCGTTTCGCCGCGTTCTTCGCCGACAACCTGGATCGCTGGCGCGCCGGAGAACCGCTCAAGAACCTGGTGAAGATCTGAGCGGAGCGGCGCGGCGACGCCGTCAGGCCTCGCGCTGGCGCACGTGGTCGGCCGTGGAATGCTCGCTGGCGTAGCGCGCCTCGATCGAATCCCAGATCTCCGCCTCCAGCGACACGCCGTCAAAGCGGTCGATCTCCTGCAGGCCGGTGGGCGAGGTGACGTTGATCTCGGTCATGTAACCGCCGATCACGTCGATGCCGACGAAGATCAGTCCGCGCTCCTTCAGGGCCGGGCCGATGGCCTCGCAGATCTCCAGGTCGCGCCGGTCCAGCTCCGCCTTCACCGCCCGCCCACCCACGTGCAGGTTGGAGCGCGCGTCGCCGTCGGGCGGGATGCGGTTGACGGCGCCGGCCGGCCGGCCATCGATCAGGATGACCCGTTTGTCGCCCTGGCGCACTTCGGGCAGGTAGCGCTGCACCATGACCGGCTCGCGGTAGAGGCTGGTGAACATCTCGATGAGCGCGTTCAGGTTTTCGTCGCCCGGCGGCACGTGAAAGACGCCGGCGCCACCGTTGCCGAACAGGGGCTTGACGATGATGTCCTCGTGCTCGGCCCGAAAGGCGAGAATCTGGTCCCGGTCGCTGCTGATCAGCGTCGGCGGCATGAGGCGGCCGAAGTGGGTGGCGAACAGCTTCTCCGGCGCGTTGCGGACCTGCACCGGGTCGTTGACCACCAGGGTGTCCGGGTGGATGTGCTCCAGCAGATGGGTGGCCGTGATGTAGGCCATGTCGAAGGGCGGGTCCTGGCGCATCAGCACCACGTCGAGTCCGGCCAGGTCGATGATCTCCGCCTCGCCCAGGGTCGCGTGATTGCCATACTCCCGGCGCATCTCGAGCGGCCGCGCCTTGGCGAGCACGCGGCCCTCGCGGAACATCAGGTCCTGCGGCAGATAATGGTACAGCCCGTGGCCGCGCCGCTGGGCCTCCAGGGCCAGCACGAAGGTGCTGTCCCCGTCGATATCGATCCGCTCGACGGGGTCCATCTGTATCGCGACGGCGAGACTCATGGGCCGGCTGGCCTCCTGTGGCGCCGAGATGCGCACTATAGACCCTTCCACGCGCCGCGTCGCGGCCCTCGGCGGACGGGCCGGCCAGGGCCTAATGAAGCTGAGCGCGCAACCGCTGGACCACACCGGCCACCTCGTGGCGATCCGGCGCCTGGCCGCCCAGCTGCAGATACTGTTCGAGGCTGAGAATCCCGGCCCGCAGGTGGCCCAGCTCGACGTGCAGGATGCCGGCCTCGCGCCACAGGGCGGCGCTACCCGGCGAGATCATCAGCATGGTCTCCAGCACTTCGAGCGCGTCTTGCTGGCGCTTGTCGCCGAGCAGACGCAGTTTGATGTTGTTCTGCAGCCGCAGCAGGATGTCGCGCCGTCCGACCGGCGCGTAGTGTTCCGGCGTGAGCTCGGCGGCCTCGCCCGTGAAGGCCTTGAGCATGGCCCGCAAATCGGCCGTATCGCGCCGCACGCCGCCGTGGAAGGGGTCCAGGACCGCCCTTTCGCCGCCCATTTGCAGGCGGATCATGAAATGGGCCGGAAAGTTGATGCCGCTGATCTCCCAGCCCTGTTGCGCCGCCGCGTGGATGTAGAGAACGCCCAGGGCCACCGGCAGGCCCCTGCGGCGGTCGATCACCCGCAACAGGTTGGCGTTCTGCAGATCCTCGTAAGTGTCCTGGTCGCCGCGGTACTCGTAGCGCTCGGCGAGGATCGCCTGGAGCGCGCGGGCGCGGGCCTCCAAGGAATCCGCCGCGCCCAGGCGTGCCCCCAGGTCCGCGGTGTCGCGCACCAACAGGGACAGATGGTGCTGGTAACGCTCCAACGGGGCTTTCGGGTCGTTGATCGCGCCCAGCAGCAAGCCGGCCTCGGCGAGGTCGATATCCTCGTCGGACCGGCCGCCGATTTGCTGCAGCCGGGCTTCGAGCTCACGTCGCTTGCTGGCAGGCGACCAGCTCATGAGCCGCGCGCCGGATCGTCTTTGAGGAGCACATAGCTCACGACGCGCCGCACGTAGGACACGTCCTTGGCGTGTGCGATCACCCGGTCCAGCTCCGCCTGGGACTGGGCCACGCCGATCA
>JAZFZX010000380.1:0-4116 GCA_036444135.1 Kiloniellales bacterium
GATATCGCCAAGCGACGGCAGGATATCCTGATCGAGTTTGCGCCTCAGCTCGGGCGCACTTTTCAGGCGTTGCCCATGCTCCTCCATGTAATCGGCGGCCACGCTGGCGAAGGTATCGCGACGGGCACGAGCAGCCTCCCGTTTCGCCGCCCTCTCGGCCTCATCGGGATCAATGCCTTTGGCGGCGTCACGGAGGATCGCCTGCGCCTTGTTCCGAGCCTCGGCTAGAGATATAACCGCTGCGCTGCCAACCGTGATCCGGCGCTGCTTGCCGTCGATCCGGGTCATCACAAAAAAGGTTTTCTTGGTCTTGCCGATCCTCAGCCCGAAGCCTGATAGGTATTCATCCCAGATCTCTCCGGGAGCCTTCCCGGCCACGGTCTTTTCGGTGATCTTCTTGCGCATGGTTCGGCCCCTTTTGGTAACGTCTGGTAACAGTAAAGGGCTGGCTGGTGGTGAAACCCTATGGACCAATATGGACGCATAGATGGCCGAAATCAAGGAGAAACAGCGGGTTTCCGGCGATCAAACCGAGCTTCGATACCGCAGGGTTCTGCTGAAGATTAGTGGCGAAGCCTTGATGGGCGATCAGGACTATGGGCTGAGCCCGGCGATGGTCGAGCAGATCGCCCGCGACGTGCAGCGGGTCCATGCAATGGACATCGAAATATGTCTAGTGATCGGCGGCGGCAACATCTTCCGGGGCCTGGCGGGCGCGGCCGCGGGTATGGAGCGCGCGACAGCGGATTACATGGGCATGCTGGCAACGGTGATCAACTCGCTCGCCATGCAGAACGCCCTGGAACAACAGGGCATTCAGACGCGGGTGCAATCGGCCATTCCGATGGCCACCGTCGCCGAGCCCTATATTCGCCGCCGCGCGGTACGGCACATGAAAAAGGGCCGCTTGGTGATCTTTGGCGCCGGCACGGGCAATCCCTTTTTCACCACGGACACGGCGGCCGCCTTGCGCGCCTCGGAGATGGGCTGCGATCTTTTGCTGAAGGGCACCAAAGTCGATGGCGTTTACGACTCCGATCCGATGCAGAATTCGCACGCTCAGCGGATCAACCAACTAAGCTATCACGATGTACTGACCCAAGATTTAGGAGTTATGGACCACGCTGCGATATCTCTAGCGCGTGAAAACCGCATTCCCATCATGGTATTCTCGATCTACGAGGAAGGGGCCTTCGCCGAAGTGGTTCAGGAGCGCGGCCGATACACGATCATTAGGGACGGAGAGTGAACGTGGCTGATCCAGACCTTAAGGACCTCGAACGGCGCATGCACGGTGCACTCGATGTCCTGCAAAAGGAATTCGCGGGCCTGCGGGCCGGCAGGGCCTCGGTTCATCTCCTGGAGCCGATCACCGTGGAGGCATACGGGACCAGCATGCCGATCAATCAGGTGGCGACTGTCAGCGTGCCGGAACCGCGCATGATAACGGTCCAGGTGTGGGACCGTTCGCTAACCTCGGCGGTGGACCGCGCCATTCGGGATTCGGACTTGGGCCTCAATCCCCAGACGGAGGGCCAGGTGATCCGCGTGCCGATCCCCATGCTTTCGGAGGAGCGCCGGGTGGAGTTGGGCAAGATTGCCAGCAAATATGCCGAGCAAGCCCGAGTGGCGGCGCGCAACGTACGCCGGGACGGCATGGAAACGCTTAAGCAGATGGAGCGCGACCACGAGATCTCGCAGGACGAACATCATCTTTGGTCGGACGAGATCCAGGAGCTCACCGATCGCCACATAAAAATGATCGACGAGGCCCTGGAACAGAAAGACACCGAAATCATGCAGGTTTGATAACCATGCCGGCGCCTGCCACCCTGCCGAACCACCGCATGCCCAGGCATGTCGCCATCATCATGGATGGCAACGGGCGTTGGGCCAAGGCGCGCGGGCTGCCTCGAATCGCGGGCCACCGCCGTGGCACCGACGCGGTGCGCCAAGTGGTCAAGGGCGCGGCGGAGTTGGGCATTCGCTATCTCACACTCTATGGGTTTTCATCGGAGAACTGGAAACGCCCGCTGGCCGAAGTGGATGATCTGATGGGCCTGCTGCGGCGCTTTCTGCAAAGCGAAATCGCCGAATTGGACAAAGCCGAGGTGCGCTTGCGGGTGATCGGTGAGCGTAGCCGCCTTTCGCCGGACATCGTGCGCCTGATCGGCGACGCGGAGGACCTCACCCGCCGTCACGACCAGCTGACGCTCACCTTGGCTATCAGTTATGGCGGCCGCCAGGAGATCGTCGCGGCGGCGCGCCGCTTGGCGAGCGAATCCGCGGCAGGGGGCATCGACCCGGAGTCTATCGACGAAGATTGCTTCGCAGATTGTCTGCTGACAGCGGACATGCCGGATCCCGATCTTGTCATCCGAACCAGCGGCGAGCAGCGCATCAGTAATTTTCTGCTTTGGCAGTCTGCTTACAGCGAGTTGGTGTTCACCGACAAACTATGGCCCGACTTCTCCGTAGGAGACCTGGCCGAAGCGATCCGCGAGTACCAGCGGCGCGATCGACGCTATGGCGCGTTGGTCAGCTCGGCCTAACCAGCCGCAAACCCGGGTGCGAATCGTATCGGCGCTGATCATTGCGCTGCCGGCCTTGGCGGCCGTTTATTTCGGCACCCCCTACTTGCAGCTGTTCATCCTGCTATGCGGCGGGATCGTCGCCTGGGAGTGGGCGCGGCTATGTGGCGGAGGCGTGCTCGATTGGACCGGCTGGCTGCTGATCGTCGCGGTCCTGGGTGCTCTGTTGAGCGGGGCCTATGGCTATTATGGCACGGCCATCTGGGCCGCCGGCGCCGGGGCGATCGCGTCCGGGCTTTCCCGGCTCATACGACGTAGCGGGGCGGCGGGCTGGCACGCCCTGGGCGTCCTTTACGTATCGCTTGCCGGCCTGAGCGTGATGTGGCTCAGGCAGTTCGGCGAGGGCGGCCCGGCTGTCTTGTTTTGGCTATTCGCGGTGGTCTGGCTGACCGATACCGGTGCCTATGTGGCGGGGCGAGGCTTGGGCGGGCCCAAACTGGCGCCAACCATCAGCCCCAACAAGACCTGGGCGGGCTTCTTTGGGGGACTGGTCGCTGGTGCGCTCGTTGGCCTCGCGGCCGGCGCCCTGTGGCCCGGCCGCGAGCCCGCAAGCATGGCCGCTTTCAGCGTGGGACTTGCGCTTGCCGCCCAGGCGGGTGATCTTTTCGAATCGAGCCTGAAGCGCCGCTTCGGTGTAAAGGATTCCAGCCAACTCATCCCGGGCCACGGCGGCCTGTTGGATCGGATTGACAGTCTCCTGGCCGCGAGTTTGGTGGTAAGCTTGGCCTACTGGATTGGAGCCGCATAAGCGCGCGATGGTCATCTCTTCGCCGAGACCGCAAGTCGACCCGCAACCGCGAACCGTCACCATCCTCGGTTCCACCGGTTCCGTGGGTTGCAATACTCTCGACCTTATCGAACGTTCTCTGGATGACTATCAGGTCGTGGCGCTGACGGCACATAGCAGTGTGGATCTGCTGGCCGAACAGGCCGGCCGCTTGCGCCCGCAGTTGGCGGTGATCGGAGAGCAAGACCGTTACGGTGAACTGAAGGCGGCCTTGTCGGGCACCGGTATCGAAGTGGCGGCGGGCCCGCACGCATTGGTCGAAGCCGCGATGCGTCCCGCCGAATGGGTCATGGCTGCGATCGTGGGCGCTGCCGGCCTGGCACCGACGCTCGCGGCAATCCAGCGCGGCTCCATCGTGGCATTGGCCAACAAGGAGACACTGGTCTGCGCGGGCGCGCTCATGATGGCCGAGGTCACGCGCCACGGCGCCATGTTGCTGCCCGTGGATTCGGAGCACAACGCCATTTTTCAAGTCCTGGAACGCGAGCGTCCGGAGGTGATCGAGCGTATCATTCTGACCGCCTCGGGCGGCCCTTTCCGAGACTGGGGCCGTGAAACCATGGCCCAGGTCACGCCGGAACAAGCGGTCGCCCATCCGATTTGGGACATGGGCGCCAAGATCTCGGTGGACTCGGCGACCATGATGAACAAGGGCTTGGAACTTATCGAGGCCCATCATCTGTTCGCCATGCCGGAGGCTCAAATCGAAATTCTGGTCCATCCGCAGTCGGTGGTGCA
>JAZFZX010000381.1:0-2437 GCA_036444135.1 Kiloniellales bacterium
GGAAGGAGACAGCGATGAGCGATGACGCAGACCCTGCCGGCGAGTCCGCGCCGGTGCTCGGCGTGATCGGCGGCAGCGGTATCTACGACATCGAGGGCCTGGAGAACGCCGCCTGGCGGCGCGTCGACTCGCCGTTCGGCGAGCCTTCCGACGAACTGCTGTTCGGTAGGCTGGAGGGCCGGCCGGTGGTTTTCCTGCCGCGCCACGGCCGCGGCCACCGCATTCCGCCGAGCGAGCTCAACTTCCGGGCCAACATCGACGCGCTCAAGCGCGCCGGCGTCACCGAAATCCTGTCGGTCAGTGCCGTGGGCTCGCTGCGCGAGGATCTGGCGCCCGGCACCTTCGTGATCGTGGACCAGTTCGTGGACCGCACCTTCGCGCGCATCAAGACCTTTTTCGAAAGCGGCCTGGTGGGTCACGTATCCCTGGCCGAGCCGGTCTGCCGCCGGTTGGGCGACCACGTCGAGGCCGCCGCCGCCGGCCTCGCCATTGCTCACCGGCGCGGCGGCACCTATCTCGTGATGGAAGGCCCGCAGTTCTCGACACGCGCGGAATCGGAGCTCTACCGGGCCTGGGGCTGCGACGTGATCGGCATGACCAACATGCCCGAGGCCAAGCTCGCCCGGGAGGCGGAGATGTGCTACGCGACCGTCGCCATGGTCACCGATTACGACTGTTGGCACGACGACCATGGTCATGTGACGGTCGAAGAGGTGGTGCGGGTCCTGCGGGAGAACGCCGACAAGGCACGCGCCCTGGTGCGCCAGGTCCTGCCGGCGCTGGCCGGGCGGCAGATGGCGTGCGAAGCGGGCTGCCACCATGCACTGGACAACGCGCTGATCACCCAGCCGCAAGCGCGCGACCCCAAGGTGGCCGCCAAGCTCGACGCCGTGGCAGGGCGGGTGCTGCAAAAATAGGGCTGATCGTCATGGAGGTGACCAACGGCGCGCGGAAACGGTGGATCGTCCCGCCGGTCTATTTCTTCGCCGCTCTGGCCATTATGGTGGGGCTCGACAGGTTTCTCCCTCTCCTAGCGCTGATCGAGCCGCCGCTTACTTACCTTGGCTGGGCGCCCTTCGCCCTGGGTCTGGTCATTGCCATCATCAGCAAGCGGCAGTTCGATCGCGCGGGCACGACCATCAAGCCCTTCGAAACATCGACCGCCCTTGTGACGCATGGTGTCTTCGCCTTCAGCCGCAACCCCATTTACGTCAGCATGGCGCTGGGGCTCCTCGGAGTTTTCGTGGTGTTGGGCTCGTTGATGCCGCTCCTGGTCGTTCCGGTCTTCTTTCTGATCATCCGGACCCGTTTCATTGCCGTTGAGGAACGCATGCTGGAGGAGGCCTTCGGCGACGACTATCGTGCCTACAAGGGCCGCGTTCGGCGATGGCTTTGAAGTCTATGACTTCGCTAGTCTCTTCAGGTGAAGGGATGTGGGTGCCATGAAGGTTGACGGCAAGTCCATGCGGACAATCTGGCTGGCCGAGGACGGCTGGGCCGTCGAGATCATCGACCAGACGCGCCTGCCGCACGAATTCGCGACCCGGCGCCTCGAGACCCTGGAAGACGCCGCACACGCGATCCGCGCCATGCTGGTGCGCGGCGCGCCGCTGATCGGCGCGACGGCGGCCTACGGCCTGGCGCTGGCGCTCAGGGCCGACCCCACGGGCGAGAGCCTGGTACGGGCCGGCGAGGCGCTGCTGGCGACACGCCCCACGGCGGTCAACCTGCGCTGGGCCGTCGAGGACGTGACCGCGGGCGTGGCGGGCCTGCCGGCCGGCGAGCGGGCAGCGGCCGCCTACGCGCGGGCCGCGGAAATCTGCGACGAAGACGTGGAAATCTGCCGGGCCATCGGCCGCCACGGCCTGGAGGTGATCCGGGCCGCCTGGGAGCAAGGCGAACAAGACCGGCCGGTCGAACTGCTGACCCACTGCAACGCCGGCTGGCTGGCCACGGTGGACTGGGGCACGGCCCTGGCGCCCATCTACATGGCGCACGACGGCGGCGTGCCGGTGCACGTCTGGGTCGACGAGACGCGGCCGCGCAACCAGGGCGCGGCCTTGACCGCGTGGGAGCTGGCCCAGCACGGCGTTCCGCACACGGTCATCGCCGACAACGTGGGCGGTCACCTGATGCAGCGCGGCCGGGTCGATCTCTGCATCACCGGCACCGACCGCACCACGGCCGAGGGCGACGTGTGCAACAAGATCGGCACCTACCTCAAGGCCCTGGCGGCGCACGACACCGGGGTGCCGTTCTACGTTGCCCTGCCGGGCCCCACCATCGATTGGAGCGTGCGCGACGGTCTCAGAGAGATTCCCATCGAACAGCGAGACGGCCGCGAGCTGTCGGAAGTGACCGGCCGCACGGCGGCGGGCGCCATCGAGACGGTGCGCATCACGCCGGAGGCGAGCCCCGCCGCCAATTACGGCTTCGA
>JAZFZX010000382.1:0-2597 GCA_036444135.1 Kiloniellales bacterium
GTGGTGATCGGCGCCACGACCCGCCTGCTGATCGGCGAAGCCCTCGATCTCGAGGACATCGGGACCCATCAACTCAAGGGCTTCGCCGAACCGGTGGCGGTCTGGCGGGTGCTGGGCGAGAGCACCGCGGAGACCCGGTTCGAGGCGGCGCACTCGGGCACGCTCATCCAGTTTGTCGGACGCGAGCACGAGCTTGGGCTACTCAAACGCGCCTGGCAGCAGAGCCAAGCGGGCGTCGGGCAAGTGGTGCTGATCAGCGGCGAGCCCGGCATCGGCAAATCCCGGTTGGTGGACGCGTTGAGCGCGGAACTCGGCGGTAAAGGCTATACCCGGATCACGATCGGCTGCTCACCCTATCATACCAACAGCGCACTCTATCCGGTGATCACCCACCTGGAGCGGGCCGTCGGCTGGCAACGCGACGACGGCGCCGACGTCAAGCTGGCGAAACTGGAACGGGCGCTGGCCGATTTCAGTCTGCCACCCGACGAGGTGATACCGCTGTTTGCCGGGCTGCTGTCGCTGCCGCTGCCCGACGATCGATATCCGCCAATCAGCGTGACGCCGCAGCAGCAAAAGCAGCAGACCCTGGATGCGATCGTGGCTTGGCTGTTGGAAGAGGCCGAGCGACAGCCAGTGCTGCAAGTGTGGGAGGACTTGCACTGGGCCGACCCTTCAACGCTGGAGTTGCTGGCGCTGGAAATCGAGCAAGCGCCGACCGCGCCGATCCTCAATGTGCTGACCTTTCGTCCCGAGTTCTCGCCGCCTTGGCCGCAGCGCACGCACATGACACCGTTGACTTTGAACCGCCTGGAGCGGCCCGAGGTGGAAGCGCTGATCGACCAACACACTGGCGGTAAGGCGTTGCCTGAGGAAGTTGTCGAGCACATCGTCGGCAAGACCGACGGGGTGCCGCTCTACGTCGAGGAGCTTACCAAGGCGATCCTGGAAGCGGACTTCCTGCGCGAGACTGCGGCGGCCTACGAACTGGCCGGCCCGTTGTCCGACGTCACCATCCCGGCGACCTTGCAGGACTCGCTGATGGCCCGGTTGGACCGGCTGCCGATGATCCGCGAGGTCGCCCAGCTAGGCGCCGTGCTCGGCCGCGAATTCGCCTATGAGATGCTGGCTGCGATTGCCGCGATCGAGGAGCCCGCTCTGCAAGAGGGACTGGAGCGCTTGGTCGGCGCCGAGCTGCTCTATCAGCGCGGCCGGCCGCCACGGGCCAAGTACGTCTTCAAGCACGCACTGGTGCAGGACGCCGCCTACCAGTCGCTGCTGCGGCGAACCCGCCAGTTCTACCATCGCCAGGTGGCCGAACTGCTGGAGAGCCGGTTTGCCGAGATCGCCGACACCCAGCCCGAACTGATCGCCCATCATCTGACCGAGGCGGGCCTGGCGGAGCCGGCGATCGGCTATTGGCAGAAGGCCGGCAAGCGTGCGATCGAGCGCTCCGCCAATACCGAGGCGGTCACCCAGCTTACCAAGGCAATCGAATTGCTTGGCAGCCTGGTCGAATCCGAAGAGCGGGACGCGCGCGAGCTCGACCTGCAGATTGCCTTGGCGGGACCGTTGATTCCGGTTAAAGGCCCGGCGGCGGCGGAAACCGAAGGGGCCTACCTGCGGGCACTCGAACTCTGTGATCGGATTGGTGACCTCCATCGGATCTTCCCGGTACTGTATGGCCGGTTTGCCTACCACTATTGCCTCGGTCAAATGACCGAATGCGAGCTCCTGTCTGCCGATTTCGTGCGCCGGGCCGATGGCCAATCGGACCCGGTACCGCGCGTGGTCGCGCACCGCATACGCGGCACCACGTTGCTGGTTGCCGGCCGACCCGCCGACGCGCTAGAGCATTTATCCCGCGCCGATGAAATCTACGATCCCGAAAATCATCGGGACGAGGCGTTTCAATACAGCATGGATGTCCGGGTAACGACGTTGGTCTATCAAGCCCTGATTTTATGGTACCTGGGGTTGTCAGAGCAGGCCCAACGTCGGTCCCAGGAGGCGCTCGACCGAGCCCGGCAACTCGGGCACGCAGGTACCTTGGGCTATACGTATTTTCATGCGTGCTGGCTCCGTATGCTGTCGGCCACGCCTGCGGAGGTACTCGAGATGGCGGAAGATACGATCGCGTTGTCGGAGGCACACCGAATGGCTCTCTGGGCGGCGATCGGCCGGCTCATGCGGTCCTGGGGTCTCTTGCAGGAGGACTGCACGGCGGCAAGAATTACCATGCTGGAGGAGGATTTGACGGGATATGGCGAGTATTTTGGAATGTTGCGACCAATGTTCCTGACCTGGTTGTCGGCGGCGTACGGTGTGGTGAAGCAGCCGGCAAAGGGCCAGGAGATAGCCGCCGAGACACAAGCATTGATTGAGTCCACCGGCGAGACCCACTATCAAGCGGAGCTATTTCGGGTGCGTGGCGAACTCGAACTTCTTCGCGGCGCCAACGACGAGGCGGAAGCCCACTTCGAACAGGCCCTTGCGACCGCCCAACGCCAAGGCATCAAGCCATTCGAACTGAGAGCCGCCGGGAGCATCGCCCGGCTCCGTCGCGACCAGGGCAAGCCCGCTGCGGCGCACAATAT
>JAZFZX010000383.1:0-11154 GCA_036444135.1 Kiloniellales bacterium
CTCATATGGCTCTGAGAATTCGTTTGGCCCGCGGAGGCACCAAGAAGCGGCCCTTTTACCGCATCGTGGTGGCAGATTCCCGCAGCCCGCGCGACGGGCGCTTTATCGAAAAAATCGGCACCTACAATCCCATGCTCGAGAAGGAACATCCGGAGCGCATAAGGCTCAAGGAAGACCGCGCCAAGCATTGGTTGTCGATGGGCGCCACGCCGAGCGACCGGGTCGCCCGTTTCCTCGGTCAGGCGAACATCATCGAAATGCCGGCCATTCCGGAGCAGACCAAGAAAAACCAGCCCAGGGCGAAGACCGTGGAGCGCATGAAAGAGGCCGAGGAGGCCAAGAAAGCTGCCGCAGAGGCTGCCGCAGCGGCCCCGGCGGAGGAACCGCCGGCCGAGGAGCCGCCTGCGGAGGAAGCCGCCGCTGAAGAGACTCCGGCAGAAGATGCCGCTGCGGAAGAGGCGCCGGCCGAGGAACCGCCTGCGGAGGAAGCCGCCGCTGAAGAGACTCCGGCAGAAGAAGCCGCTGCGGAAGAGGCGCCGGCCGAGGAACCGCCTGCGGAGGAAGCCGCGGCCGAAGAGACTCCGGCGGAAGTAGCTCCCGCCGAGGAGGCGCCGGCGGAGGAAGCTGCTGCGGAAGAAGCGCCGGCTGAGGAAGCCGCCGCAGAGGTTCCGGCGGAAGTAGCTCCCGCCGAGGAGGCGCCGGCGGAGGAAGCTGCGGCGGAAGAAGCGCCGGCTGAGGAAGCCGCCGCAGAGGCTCCGGCGGAGGAAGCTCCTGCCGAAGAGGCGCCGGCTGAGGAAGCCGCCGCAGAGGCTCCGGCGGAAGTAGCTCCCGCCGAGGAGGCGCCGGCGGAGGAAGCCGCCGCAGAGGCCCCGGCGGAAGAGGCGGCTGAGGAGGCGGCTTCCGAGGAAGCCCCCGCCGAGGACGAGGAAAAGAAGAGCTAGGCCGCCGGGGAGGGCCGCCAGGAGGAGCAGGGACCTTGGCCGTCGCGCGCGTTTGTCTGGGTGTCATCACCGGGGCGCACGGCGTGCGGGGCTTGGTCCGTGTGAAGCCCTTCACGGAAGACCCGGCGGATGTTGCCGCCTATGGCGAGGTCGCGGACGAAGAGGGGGCCCGGCGCTTTAGGATCGAGGCGACGGGCCGCACGAAGGGCGGGATCTTGGCACGTATCGAGGGCATCGGCGACCGGGACCAGGCCGAGGCGCTGGCGGGAACCCGGCTTTACGTGGACCGCGCCGCGCTGCCGGCGATCGCAGATGAGGACACCTACTACCAGACGGATCTGATCGGTTTGGCGGCGGAGGACCCGGAGGGCCGACCGCTGGGCCGCGTCGCGGCAGTGCACAACTTCGGCGCCGGCGATGTGCTGGAGCTGGAAACGCCGGGCCCCGCGGCGGGCGGGCGAGCGGTTTCGGTGCTGATCCCCTTCACCCGGGGGGCGGTTCCATCGGTCGACCTGGAGCGCGGCCGTGTGATCGTGGATCTGCCGGCCGAAAGCGGCGCGCGGCCGCCCGAGGACAGCGGCGTTCGAGACAGTGACGAGCGGCAAGATGATGACGCGTAACCCCTGGCAGGCGACGGTGTTGACCGTCTTCCCGGAGATGTTTCCGGGCCCCCTGGGCCAGAGCTTGGCGGGCAAGGGCCTGGAGAAGGGATCTTGGGCGCTGGATGTGCTGGACATACGCGATTTTGCGCGCGATAAACACCGCTCCGTCGACGACGAGCCGTTTGGCGGTGGGGCCGGCATGGTCATGCGGGCCGACGTGGTCGACCGGGCGCTGAACGCGGTGGCGGACCGGTCGGGCCCGGTAATCTATCTGTCCCCGCGGGGCCGGCTGCTCGATCAGGCCCTGGTGAGGGACTTGGCCGGCGGACCGGGGATGACCCTGCTGTGCGGCCGCTACGAGGGGGTGGATCAGCGGGTGTTGGACGCCCGCGGCATTGACGAGGTGAGTGTCGGAGACTATGTGCTCTCCGGCGGCGAGCCGGCGGCTATCGTTTTCATCGATGCCGTCGTGCGCTTGCTTCCGGGGGTCATGGGCAACGAGGCCAGCCCAGGCGAGGAGTCCTTCGAGAGCGGACTGCTGGAGTACCCTCACTATACGCGTCCCGCCGAATGGCAGGGGCGCGAGGTGCCCGGGGTGCTGACGTCGGGCCACCACGAAAAGATCCGCCAGTGGCGCCGGGCCGAGGCGGAGCGGATGACCGAACAGCGCCGGCCCGACCTTTGGGTGCGCTATCGGGAGCGCATGAAACGCGGCGGAGCAAACGAGCGTTAGGGACAAGAAACATGAACATCATCGACGAGCTTGACAAAGAGCAGATCGACAAGTGGAGCGCCGAGCGCCAAATTCCCGAGTTCAGCCCGGGTGATACCGTGCGCGTCAACGTGAAAATCGTCGAAGGCAGCCGCGAGCGCGTTCAGGCCTTCGAGGGCGTGTGCATCGCGCGGCGCAACCGCGGCATCAACTCCGCCTTCACGGTCCGCAAGATCTCCTATGGCGAGGGGGTGGAGCGCGTCTTTCCGCTCTACAGCCCGCGCATCGCGTCGGTCCAGTTGATCCGGCGCGGCGACGTGCGCCGGGCCAAGCTCTATTATCTGCGTGGCCTCAGGGGTAAACGGGCGCGCATCGCCGAGAAGACCACCGGCGCGGCCGGCAAGGCGACGCTGGCCGAGCGCCAGGCCGCCGCCGCGGCCAAGTCCGAAGCGCGGGAAGCCGCGGCGCGGGCCAAGGGCAAACGCTGACGCCCGGTCCGGCCGGCGGCCGGACCGGCGGCTGGCAGCACCGGAGACGGCCTGTCTTTGCCCTAAGCTGCCCGGCCGGTATGCTTGGCGTCCCTTTGGGTCGCGGTATTGCAGAGGGCGGGTGCCCTTGGTGGAGGATGAGATCATGACAGGCGGCGAGGCACGACCGCGCACCCTGTTCGACAAGATCTGGGAGTCGCACCTGGTCCATCGCCAGGACGGCGGCACCTGCCTGATCTACATCGACCGCCATCTGGTGCACGAGGTGACCAGCCCGCAGGCCTTCGAAGGTCTGCGCTTGGCCGGCCGGAGCGTGCGACGGCCCGACGCGACGCTGGCCGTGGCCGATCACAACGTCCCCACAAGCGACCGCTCGAAGGGGATCGACGACGAAGAGAGCCGTATTCAGGTCGAGACCCTGGGCCGCAATTGCGAGGCCTTCGGCATCGACTACTTCGCGATGGACGACGTGCGCCAGGGGATCGTCCATATCATCGGCCCGGAGCAGGGTTTTACGCTGCCCGGCATGACCATCGTCTGCGGCGATTCGCACACCGCCACGCACGGCGCCTTCGGCGCACTCGCCTTCGGCATCGGCACCTCCGAGGTCGAGCACGTGCTGGCGACCCAGACGCTGATTCAGAACCCCGCCAAGAACATGCGGATCACCGTCGAAGGCGCCCTGCCCGTCGGGATCACCGCCAAGGACCTGATCCTGGCCATCATCGGCACGATCGGCACCGCCGGCGGCACCGGCCATGTCATCGAGTACGCCGGCGAGGCCATCCGGGGCCTGTCCATGGAAGGCCGCATGACGGTCTGCAACATGTCGATCGAGGGGGGCGCCCGGGCCGGGCTGATCGCCCCGGACGAGACCACGTTCGCCTACTTGGAGGGCCGCGTCATGGCGCCCAAGGGCGGGCAGTGGGAACAGGCGGTGGCGCACTGGCGGGGCCTGCCGTCGGACGACGGCGCCACCTACGAGAAGGAAGCCCGGCTGTCAGCCGCGGACATCGCGCCGCAGGTGACCTGGGGCACCTCGCCGGAGGACGTGATCCCGGTCTCGGGCCGTGTGCCCGACCCGGCCGCCGCACCCAACGAGGACAAGCGCCGCGCCATGGAACGTTCGCTCGCCTATATGGACCTCGCGCCCGGAACCCCGATCGCCGAGGTGCCGGTGGACAAGGTCTTCATCGGTTCCTGCACCAACGGCCGGATCGAGGACCTGCGCGCGGTCGCCGCCCTGGTCGAGGGCCGCAAGGTGGCGGACAGCGTGTATGCCATGGTCGTTCCGGGCTCGGGCCTGGTGAAGCAGCAGGCCGAGGAGGAGGGCCTGGACCGCATTTTCACGGCGGCCGGATTCGACTGGCGCGAGCCGGGTTGTTCCATGTGCCTGGCGATGAACGCTGACCGGCTGGAGCCGGGCGAGCGCTGCGCCTCCACATCCAACCGCAACTTCGAGGGCCGCCAGGGCCGCGGCGGCCGCACCCACCTGATGAGCCCGGCGATGGCGGCGGCGGCGGCGGTCACCGGGCACATCATCGACGTGCGGGAATTGGTCTAACCGCCGCTCGGCAGGCGGCGAATTGAACCCGGGAGGCGCGATCCGATGGAAAAGTTCACCAAACTGACCGCCGGCGCCGCGCCGTTGCCGATGGTCAACGTCGACACCGACAAGATCATCCCCAAGCAGTTCCTGAAGACGATCGCGCGCACCGGCCTGTCGAAGGGCTTGTTCTACGACATGCGGTTCGACGAGGCGGGCGCGCCCAAAGCCGGCTTCGTGCTCGACCAGCCGGCCTACAGTCAGGCGAAGATCCTGGTCACCGGCGCCAATTTCGGCTGTGGCTCGTCGCGCGAGCATGCGCCCTGGGCGCTGTTGGACTTCGGCATACGCTGCGTCATCGCCCCGTCGTTCGCCGACATCTTCTACAACAATTGCTTCAAGAACGGCATTCTGCCGATCACCCTGCCGCAGGCCCAGGTCGATCTGCTGATGGACGATGCCGAACGGGGCAGCAACGCCATCATCACAGTGGATTTGGAAAGCCAGACCGTCACCGGGCCGGACGGCGGCGAGATACGTTTCGAGATCGATCCCTTCCGCAAACACTGCTTGCTCAATGGGCTGGACGACATCGACCTTTCGCTAGAGAAGGCGGCGGCGATCGACGGGTTCGAGGACGGGCAGCGCGCCGCACAACCCTGGCTCTACCGTTGAGGCTGCGGCAAGAGGCCGCCTGAGCGCCCTCCACCAGCGATCCGGGAGCAAAGGAAACCCATGACCGCGAACAAGACCCTGCTCATCCTGCCCGGCGACGGTATCGGCCCGGAGATCATGGCGCAGGTGCGCCGCGTCATCGACTGGCTGGGGTCCCGCCGGGCAGTTGGTTTCAACGTGGAGGAGGACCTGGTCGGCGGGGCGGCCATCGATGTCCACGGAACGCCCCTGACCGACGCCGCCATGGACCGGGCGCTGTCGGTGGACGCGGTGCTGCTGGGCGCGGCCGGTGGCCCCAAATGGGACGATCTGCCGTTCGAGCAAAAGCCGGAGCGCGGCCTGCTGCGCCTGCGCAAGGAAATGGGTCTGTTCGCCAACCTACGCCCGGCGATCTGCTTCGATGCCCTGGTCGAGGCCTCGACTCTCAAGCCCGAGGTGGTCGCGGGCCTCAATATCATGATCGTGCGGGAACTGACCGGAGGCGTGTACTTCGGCGAGCCGCGCGGCATCGAAGAGCTGCCCGACGGCACCCGCCGCGGCGTCAACACCCAGGTCTACACCACTCCGGAGATCGAGCGCGTGGCCCGTGTCGCCTTCGATCTGGCGCGCAAACGCGAAGCCCGCGTCTGTTCGGTGGAGAAAGCCAACGTTATGGAAACCGGCGTGCTGTGGCGCGACGTGGTGAAAAAACTGCACGACGCCGAGTATAGCGACGTCGCGCTGTCGCACATGTACGCCGACAACTGCGCCATGCAGCTGGTACGCGCACCCAAGCAGTTCGACGTGATCGTCACGGACAACCTGTTCGGCGACATGCTGTCGGACGTCGCGGCCATGCTGACGGGCTCGCTCGGCATGCTGCCCTCCGCTTCGCTGGGCGCTGCCGACGCGACGGGCCGGCGCCGCGCGCTCTACGAACCGGTGCACGGCTCGGCGCCGGACATCACCGGGCAAAACATGGCCAACCCCCTGGCCAGCGTGCTCAGCCTGTCCATGATGCTGCGCTATTCCTTCGACCTTTCGGAGGACGCCGACCTGATCGACAGGGCCGCGGAAGCGGTGCTGGCACAGGGCATCCGAACCGCCGACATCGTGGCCGAGGGGATGACACCGGTCTCCACCACCGCCATGGGCGACGCCATTTTGGCCGAACTCGACCGACTCGCCGGCTAACGCGCTTTTCCTCCGAACGGATCCGGCCCTCGCCCGCCGGAGCGACCCGCATGCTATGATTGTGACCGTCCAGGCTTTCATGCATGGAGGCAGGCCATGACGTTGCGCGACTGCATGATGGAGCGGCCCCTTCTGATCTCGTCGCTGATCGCTTACGGTGCCGCCAATCATGGGGCGGTGGAGATCGTCTCACGCAGCGTGGAAGGACCGATCCACCGCTACACTTACGCCGAGGCCTACGGGCGCATTTGCAAGCTGGCAAACGCCCTGCGCACGCTCGGCGTCGAACGCGGCGACCGCATCGCCACCTTGGCCTGGAACACCCACCGCCACTTCGAACTCTATTACGCCATCTCCGGGTTCGGGGCGGTCTGCCATACCATCAACCCGCGCCTGTTCCGCGAACAGATCATCTACATCGTGAACCACGCGGCCGACCGCTTCCTGTTCGTCGATCTGACCTTCGTGCCGCTGCTGGAGGAGATCTGGGACGAGCTCGAGGCCCCCGAGGCGGTCGTCGTCATGACCGACCGCGAACACATGCCCGCGGCGAACCTGCCGGGCGCGCTGTGCTACGAGGAGCTGATCGCAGCGGAAACCGACTCGTTCGATTGGCCGGAGTTCGACGAACGCGCGGCCGCCGCGCTCTGCTACACCTCGGGGACGACGGGCGATCCCAAGGGCGCGCTCTACGGCCACCGCTCGAGCATTCTCCACGCCCTTGCGCTGCTGGCGCTGATGGACGGCCGCATGACGTCGCGCGACGCGATGCTGATGGTCGTGCCCATGTTTCACGTTTGCGCCTGGAGCCTGCCCTACCTGGCGCCCATCACAGGCGTCAAAATCGTGCTGCCCGGCCCCGGTTACGACGGCGAGAGCCTGTATGAGCTTCTCGAGTCCGAGAAGGTGACTTTTAGCGCCGGGGTTCCCACCATATGGCTCACCTTTTTCGACTATCTACGCGAGTCGGGCAAAAGCCTGACCCATCTGCGAACCCTCCTTTGCGGCGGGTCGGCGCCGCCCTTGTCGTTGATCCGCGAAATCGAGGACCGGGGGATCGAGTTCGTGCAGGGCTGGGGCATGACGGAAACGAGCCCCGTAGGGGTCTTGTGTGTGCTCAAGGAGGAGATGGATGCGCTGCCGCAGGACCAGCGCCTGGAGAGAAAGCTCAAGCAGGGCCGGCCGCCCTTCGGCTACGAGCTCAAGATCGTCGACGGCGAAGGCCAGCCGCTGCCACATGACGGAACCTCGACCGGTGAGCTCTGCGTGCGAGGCCCTTGGGTCATCAAGGAATACTTCGCGAACGAGGCGGCCACGGCGGCGGCCTTCGACGACGAGGGCTGGTTCCGTACCGGCGATATCGGCGCCATAGACCCGGACGGCTATCTGCAGCTGACCGACCGGGCCAAGGACCTGATCAAGTCGGGCGGGGAATGGATTTCCTCGATCGACCTGGAGAACGCGGCCATGGGCCATCCCGACGTGGCCCAGGCCGCGGCCATCGCCCGGCCGCATCCCAAGTGGGTCGAGCGCCCGCTGCTGCTGGTGATCCCGCGCGACGGCGCCGCGCCCGGCAAGGACGATATTCTGGAGCACTTAAAGCAAAAGGTCGCCCGCTGGTGGCTGCCCGACGATGTGGTCTTCGTCGAGTCCTTTCCGATGACCGCCACCGGCAAGGTTTCCAAGGCCCGCCTGCGCGAGCGGTTCAAGGACTATGACCTGCCGACCGCCTGATGGCGCTGCTGCGGCGGTCATCTACGGGCCGCTCCGTACGCCGGTCACGGAGCCTTGAGTTGACGCACTGGCCGAAAGGGTCCTAGGCTGGAGTCCTCACCCGAGGCAGGAGACGCCCTGATGAGAAAAACAATAGCCGCGGTAGCGGCGGGCCTATTGCTCTTGGCGGCGATTCCGGCTTTGGCTGCCGGCAACTGCGGCGGTTTCGGCACGCAGTCCGTCGACGGACCCAAAGGCGGTAACCAGAGCGTGGCGACCGAGGATCACACGACCAAGGACACCACGCAGACGGCGACCACGCAGTCGAGCGGCAACTAGGCTCCACGCAAAAAAGCGGAAAGACGGGAAGGCCGCCGGAGTCCGGCGGCCTTCTCTTTTTCGCGGTGATGTAAGCCTGGACCTAGGGCGCGGGGCCGGTGGGTGGTGGCGGATCGCCGGTCTGTGTGACGCCGTGGCGCTGCAACTCTCCGTCGAGGCGTCCTGCGAGCCACAGGCCCAGCATTCGGAAATCGCTGATCAGGGACCAAAGGGGATGACGGAAGGTGGCCGGCTGATTGTGCTCGATGAAGGCGTGTCCGATCCAGGCAAAGGCGTAGCCCGCCACGATCGCTGCCGCCAGCAGGCGCCAATCGCCCATGATCGCGCCGAGGGCCAGAAGCGCGAGCGTGAGCAGGGTGCCGAACAGATGCAAGGCGCGGGTTCCCGGCCGGCTGTGTTCGCCGAGGTAGAAGGGCCAGAATTCCCGGTAGCTCTGCATTGGCCGGGGTTCCCCTTGCAATCGGCAGATGGGCGGGCTACCTGAAGGCCCGTCGCGCTAAGGACTTATGCCTGCTGGCGGCTCGGATAGGAAGGCGGATCATATTCATGGGGTACAGGGTTGCAGTGGTCGGTGCGACCGGCGCGGTGGGACGCGAAATGCTCACCACGCTCGCCGAGCGCGGGTTTCCCGCCGACGAGGTGGTGGCGCTCGCCTCCGAACGCTCGGCCGGCGCCACGGTGTCGCTCGGCGATGACGGCGAGCTCAAGGTCCACGCCCTGGCCGGATTCGACTTTAGCGGCATCGATATCGTGCTGTCGTCGCCGGGCGCCAAGGTGTCCGCCGAACATACGCCGCGCGCCGCCGCGGCCGGCGCGGTCGTGATCGACAACACCTCGCATTTCCGCATGGACCCCGACGTGCCGCTGGTGGTGCCGGAGGTCAATCCAGAGGCCATCGCCGGCTATAGCAGGCGCAACATCATCGCCAATCCCAACTGCTCCACCATCCAAATGGTGGTGGCCATGAACCCGCTGCATGCGTTGGCGCGCATCCGGCGGGTGGTCGTCGCGACCTACCAGTCCGCCTCGGGCGGCGGCAAGGCCGGCATGGACGAGTTGTTCAACCAGACCCGCGGCATCTACGTGAACGAGCCGGTGCACCCGGAACGCTTCACCAAGCAGATCGCCTTCAACGTCATCCCCCACATCGACCAGTTCCTCGACGACGGATCGACCAAGGAAGAATGGAAGATGGTGGTGGAGACCAAAAAGGTTCTCGACCCCGCCATCAAGGTGCACGCTACCTGCGTGCGGGTGCCGGTGTTCGTCGGCCACGCCGAGGCGATCAACATGGAGTTCGAGAACCCCATCGACGTCGAAGAGGCGCGCGCGGCGCTGCGCAACCAGCCGGGACTGACCGTGGTCGATCTCAGGGCCGACGAGGGATATGTCACGCCCACCGAAGTGGTCGGCGAGGATCCGGTCTTCGTGAGCCGCATCCGCAGCGATCCCACGGTGGAGAACGGGTTGTCCATGTGGGTGGTGGCCGACAATTTGCGCAAGGGCGCGGCGCTCAACGCCGTCCAGATCGCCGAGCGGCTGGCCGACGAATACCTGCATTGAGGCGGCTGCGCGGAAATCCGCCCCGGTTGTCCCCACAAAACGGTGCGAACGTCTCCGGCGAGACCCATCGACCTCAGTTCAGGCCGGCATCCTCTAGTGCCTTGATAATGCGCGTGCGTTGCGCCGCGTCGAGATATGGCTGTGCAAACTCGGCGGCTTTAAAAAATGGCCAAAGCCGGCGGACGTTCGCGGCGGCATTTGAGGCGTCGGCGGCTTGGCCGGTCTCCACATAGATAGCGGCGAGGACGACATAGCTGTATACGTAATCGGGAACCCGAACGCGCGTCCCTTCCAACAGCCCAATTGCGTCGTCATACCGGTCTTCCAGGTAGTACGCCATCCCAAGCTCGACGAAATAGGCATTATCGATTTGGGGGTCGAAGCGCACGGCCGTCTCGAAGAAGGGAATCGCTTCTTCCGTGCTGCCTTCGGTGAGCAGGATCGTGCCGCGTATGGCATGACTGCTCGGTTGATTGGGGTTCAATTCGATGGCTCTATCGGCCTCCATGGCTGCAAGATCGTGGCGTCCGTTATATAGGTGGAACTCCGCAAGCAGCTGATGGGTCAAGGCGTTGGTGTCTTCAAGGCTCATGGCCTCCTGAAGTAATTCGTCCGCGCGCTGAAGAGACCGATCCGGCCATTCCGTCCACCCATAGAGAGCATCATAGACATGGGTGCGCGCCAGCCAGGTGTATGCCGACGCATATTCGGGGTCCAATTCAATAGCCTTCTCGATCAGCTCGCGGGCCTTAAAGTTCGCCGAACGCGTAGATTTGTGGATGTAGGATCGGCCTTGGAGCACAAAGTCGTAGGCTTTGAGGTTGCTGGTCGGTTTGGCAAGGGCGCGTTCCTGCTCAACGAGATTCAGCCTCTTGACCAATGCGCCAACGACATGCTGCGTAATTTCATCCTGAACGGCGAAGATGTCGTCGATGCCTTCTTCGTAGCGGCCCGACCACAGGACGGTGGCCTGCGCGGTGTCGCTCAACTCTGCTGTTACCCGCACCCGATCGCCGCTCTTGCGCACGCTGCCGCTCACGAGGTATCGGGCACCCAGCTCGCGGCTGATTTGCTCTGGAGTTGCAGGCTTGTCCTTGTAGTGGAACACGGCGTTGCGAGAGAACACCATCAGGTTGGAGAAGCGGCCGAGGGCCGCGATGATGTCCTCGGTGATGCCGTCGCTGAAATAGTCATCCTGGGAATCGCTGCTCTGATTGGCGAATGGCAGCACCGCGACGGACGGCTCCGGGTCGATTTCCGATCTCCAAGGTTGCCACCAGGCGGCTAACCCAGCCGCCGCGGCCAGCAGCACGACGCCGGCGACGGCGAATACAACCGATCTTCCGGGCTTCGTCCGTGTCCTGCGCGGGCGTGCACGCGTGCGACGGTCCTCCTCGTCCAA
>JAZFZX010000384.1:0-2089 GCA_036444135.1 Kiloniellales bacterium
CCGATCCCTGGGGTCCGGCACCGAAGTCCACATGGACCAGGTTGGACCGGCTGAGCGGCAGCAGGTCTTCGAGCCGCGCCGCCAGGGCGCCGCAGCCGCCGTGATCGTTGGTCACCAGAAAGCGCTCCGGCCCCAGGGCCGCGATGCCATTGGGCCGGCAGATCGCCGCGTGTTCGACGGTTCGGACATGCGCGAGGGCTCCGTCCTCCAGCGCGAACACCTCGACCGCCGGGCGGCGGCCCCAGGGCGCTTTTTCCGTCCCGTCATTTTTTGCCCGGTGGTGATTGACCACAAAGAGGATCCGCTGGCCGCCGTCATTGAACAGCGCCAGGCCGTGGGGGTGAAAATCACGGCCGCGACTGAAGTCCGCGGTCAGGTCCTCGGCGGCGAATTCGTCGCCGCTCAGGCTTTGTGGGTCGAGCCTCAGCGCATAGATGCCGCCCTGTGGCAATACCGCTGCCCCGGCATCGATGGCGTCTTCCACCGCCCAGCGGTCGTCGACCGAGATCAAGGCCACGCCCGCCGGGGCGTCGATGGCGATATCCTCGGCGCCGCGCAGGGCCCGGCCGCTCGCCGTGTCTATCAACGACACGGCGCGGCATGCTTCGGCGGCCGGTGTGTCAGAGCCCTGGGCGTGCGCCAGAGCCACAGCGGCCAGAAGTGCCACGGCGGCCAGAAGCGCCACGGCGGCCAAGGCCGCCACAGGCCGCGCGCGCGCCGTCATGGTGTGGCCATCGTGTGGCGGTCGGGGCCGCGGCTGGTGCCGACCGGCCGCTGGTATCCCCAGATCCGTAGGTAGCGCCCCCAGTGGCGCTCGACGAGTGCCGCGGCGTCATCGGAGTCGCCGTAGATGTTGGTGCGATAGCCGCGCACCCCGGCGAGATAGGACTCGAAGGACGGCTTGGCCGCCTCGAAGTCCGGCAGATCGAGGCGCCGGTAAATCTCCGCGAGGCTTGCCAGCGGGTCGGCCACCAAGTCGTCATACGCCAGCTCGACGAAAGCGCCGTCGGGCAGCCGGGGGGCCTCCTCCAGCAGGCGGTCCATCATCCGCGAGAAGGTCGCGAGGATGACGGAATCGATGTCCAGGTTGCCTGTGCGCTGCAACGCCAGCTCGGCGAACAGCTTGTCGTAGAAGTTACGCATGGAGGCGAAGATCTGGTGGGGGTTGCGGTGAATGTGGATGAACTTTGCCCCGGGGTACATATCGTGCAGCATCGCCACGCGGGCCGTGTAGACCGGATTCTTGATCAACAGCCGCTGGCCGTTCCGGGCATGGGACAGCTTCGCCAAAAACGTGCGGAACCGGCGTTGCCAAACCGCGATTTCGTCCGGGCCACAGCCGTCGAAGAACAGGCCGCGATAGAACGCCTCTGGAAACCGCTTTGGGAAATAAAGACCGTGGTAGTAGGACAGGGTGGTCATGTTGGCCAGGGCCACCTCGTCTTCCTGGGGCGAATCGGGCGTCACCGGGATGTTGTCGATGAAGCGGTCGTGGGGCAGGGCGCGTTCCAGCCACGGCCGCAACAGAGGTACCAGGCTCAGAAGATCCCACGGCAGCCCGGCGGCGAGCGGATCCACAAAACCGAAGCCGCCCCGGCTCATCACGTTGTAGAGGTGCGTCGTGCCGCTGCGCCAGTGGCCGATGATGAAGATCGGCGGTTGGATTTTGGGATTGCGGCCCAGCGTCGCGGCGACATAGAGCCGCTCGGCCGTGGTGAAGGGAAAGCGCCCGAGCGCTGCGCCGAGCGCCACGGCGGCCTGCGGCAATCGCTCCCGGGCGACGCCGCCGCTGGTCGCGAACGCCCGCAGCAGGGTCGCGAGGTTGGCGCCGCTCAGCGGATGCGACAGCCGCGGCCGGTGGTCCGGGTGCAGCCCCTGCCTGGTGTCGGGATCGGGCGTGTCAGATTGCAAGAGGCCAGTCCGGAGAACGTTCGAACCCCGCCCACGTTTGTACAGGCCCAGCGGCGTGCCGCGCAAATCATTCTCCGGCCCATTGTCGCCCGACATCGACTTAGCCCTTCAATCCCAGGGCCGATCACCGCTATTCTATTGGCTGAGTGCGATCGGTGACGGCGCGGCGGCGCTGAGC
>JAZFZX010000385.1:0-2488 GCA_036444135.1 Kiloniellales bacterium
GACCGCCGATTTGGTGGACGACATCGCCAGTTTGCCCGCATGGTCGCCGAACAAACGCTTGACCGCGCGCAGCTCGATTTCATCGCCGAGCGGCGTGGAGGTTCCGTGCGCGTTGATGTAGTCGATATTTTCCGGACCGAGTTCGGCCCGCTTGAGCGCGGCCTTCATGGCGTTAAAGGCGCCGTGACCGTCTTCGGCCGGCGCGGTCACGTGGTGGGCGTCGCCCGACAGGCCGTAGCCTCCGATCTCGGCATAGATCTTCGCGCCGCGCCGCTTGGCGTGTTCCAACTCCTCGAGCACGACCACGCCCGCGCCCTCGCCCATCACGAAACCGTCGCGGTCCCGGTCCCATGGCCGGGACGCACGTTCCGGCGTGTCGTTGAAATTTGTCGAGAGGGCGCGCGCGGCCGCGAAACCGGCGACGCCGACCCGGCACACCGCGGCCTCGGTCCCGCCCGCTATCATCACGTCGGCATCGTCGAGCACGATCAGGCGCGCCGCATCGCCGATCGCATGGGCGCCGGTCGAACAGGCCGTGACGACCGAATGGTTCGGCCCGCGGAATCCGTATTTGATGGAAATCTGGCCCGATACGAGGTTGATGAGCGCGGCCGGAATGAAAAACGGGCTTAGGCGGCGGGGGCCGCGTTCATAGATCGTGATGGCCCCGTCGCACAGGGTTTCGATGCCGCCGATGCCCGAGCCGACCATGACGCCGGTGCGATTCTGTTCATCCTCGTTGCTCGGCGTCCAACCCGAATCCTCGACCGCCTGCTGCGCCGCCGCTATTCCGTAAATGATGAAGCGGTCGTTCTTGCGCAGGTCCTTGGGCTCAACATAATCGGTCGGGTCGAAGCCGCCGTTGGCGGCCTCGCCATAGGGAATTTGTCCCGCGATTTTGCACGGCAAGTCGGAGACATCGAACGACTGGATCGCACCAACGCCGGAGCGGCCTTCGATCAGCCGTTCCCAAGTCGGTCTGACGCCGCTTGCCAGCGGCGTGACCATACCGAGGCCCGTGATCACGACTCTTCTCATGTGCCAACGTCTCTAGGAACAGCAAAGCAAGCGCAACGGCATGGCGTAGCCGGCACCGGCCGATGGACCGAGAGGTCAGGCGTTCTGCTGGATGAAGTCGACCGCGTCCTTGACCGTCACGATCTTTTCGGCGGCATCGTCCGGAATCTCGCAGCCGAACTCTTCCTCGAAGGCCATGACCAGTTCTACCGTGTCAAGACTGTCGGCGCCCAGGTCATCAATGAAGCTTGCGCTGTCCGTCACTTTCGTTTCGTCGACGCCTAGGTGTTCGACTACGATCTTCTTGACGCGCTCGGCGATGTCGTTGCTCATAACCCTTCCCTCGAATCTATATGCCTCAGAGCAGGATACAGAACCGGTGCGGCCGCTCGGAGTCGATGCCTACGCCCGCTAAGGGCGCGCCTCTTAACACAGTTCAAGCCGATAGGGAAGCGCCCCCGAAGATCGCCTGCCCGCGCCCACCCGAACGGTGCTATATCATGGCCATTCCACCATTTACATGCAAGGTCTGGCCGGTGACGTATGCGCTTTCCTCGCTGGCCAGAAAAACGACGCAACCCGCGACGTCTTCCGGCGTGCCCATGCGTCGGGCGGGAATGGCCGCCAGCAGGCGTTCGTGCATGGCGTCGTCCAGCGCCTCGGTCATGGCGGTTTCGATGAAGCCCGGCGCGACGCAGTTGACCGTGATGCCGCGCGAAGCCACCTCCTGGGCCAAGGCCTTGGACATGCCCGCCAGCCCGGCCTTGGAAGCGGCATAATTGGCCTGACCGGGATTGCCGGTGGTTCCAACCACCGAGGTGATCGAGATGATGCGCCCCGAGCGCCGCCGCATCATGCCTCGCAGACTCGCCCGAATTAGACGGAAGCCCGCCGTCAGGTTGACCTCCAGGACCCGCGCCCAGTCCTCGTCCTTCATGCGAATGGCCAGATTGTCGCGGGTCAGCCCGGCGTTGTTGACGAGGATGTCGATGCCCGCGCCAAGGGCCTCTTCGGCCTGGCCGACGAGCGCGTCGGTCGCGTCCGGATCGGACAGATTGCAGGGCACGATGGCCGTGCGCTCGCCGAGCTCCCCTGCCAGGGATTCGAGCGCCTCCATGCGCGTTCCCGACAGCGCCACGGTCGCGCCCTGCGCGTGCAGCGCGCGCGCGATGGCACCACCGATTCCACCCGATGCGCCGGTCACCAGCGCCATTTTGCCCTCTAGGTCGAACATCTCGCCGCCTTCCCTTTCCGCCGAATCAAAGGATCTTCAGAAGCGCCTCGATCTCCGCCGGCGTCCCCGCCGACAGTCCCGTGATCTCCCTGTCGATGCGGCGGGTAAGACCCGTCAGCACCCTGCCGGCGCCGATCTCGACCATGGTATCGACACCCTGTTCCTTCATATAGAGAACGGACTCGCGCCACCGTACCAAGGCGGTGACCTGCTGCACCAGCAGCCGGCGCAGCGTGT
>JAZFZX010000386.1:0-7599 GCA_036444135.1 Kiloniellales bacterium
CTGACGCCGCTCTTGCCCCTTTTCGGACTTTGGGCCATCCCGGGTGGGCGCGGACCGCGCACCTTGCCGCAATCGAGCCCGCGGTGCAAACAGCGCAGCCGAGGCCGCGGCGGGCCGGCGGCATCGCGGCGGCGCGAACACTGCCGGGCGACGCCAAACCCGTCGCGCCATCGCTGGAAAGCCTTGACGGGCCATGCTAGGTATTGCGCCGGCTCGGTAAGAAACCGGGCTGATTCGCAGTGGTTCGGGCCCAACGACGACGATGAATACGCGAGCGATGGCGCGTTACAACGTGACGGACTCCGAGGCGAAATGGCAGCAGGCCTGGGAACAGGCGGACTGTTTCGCGGTGCGGGAGGATCCCACGCGTCCGAAGTATTATGTTCTCGAAATGTTCCCGTATCCCTCCGGGCGGATCCACATGGGCCACGTGCGCAACTACACGATCGGCGACGTGATCGCCCGGTTCAAGCGCGCCCGCGGCTTCAACGTGTTGCATCCGATGGGCTGGGACGCGTTCGGCCTGCCAGCGGAGAACGCGGCCATGGCCAAGGGCGTGCCGCCCGGCGAGTGGACCAACGAGAACATTGCGGTCATGCGCGCGCAGCTCAAGGCCATGGGCCTGTCGATCGACTGGGGCCGCGAAATCGCCACCTGTCATCCCGAATACTACCGCCACGAACAGAAGATGTTCCTCGACTTCCTGGCCGCCGGGCTGGCCTACCGCCGGGAGTCCTGGGTCAACTGGGACCCGGTCGATCAAACGGTTCTGGCGAACGAGCAGGTGATCGACGGCCGCGGCTGGCGCTCCGGCGCGCCGGTGGAAAAACGCAAGCTGTCCCAATGGTTTTTCAAGATCACGGCGTTCTCCGACGAGCTGCTCTCGGCACTGGGCACGATGGACCGCTGGCCCGAGAAGGTGCGCCTGATGCAGCACAACTGGATCGGCCGCTCCGAGGGCGCGCGTATCCGTTTCCGCCTCGGCGGCCGGCCGGAGTTCGACGGCGACCGCCTGGAGGTCTTCACCACCCGGCCGGACACCCTGTTCGGCGCGTCGTTTTGCGCGCTTTCGCCGCACCATCCCCTGTCGGCCCGGCTCGCCGAGGGCGATGCGGAGCTGCTTGCCTTCATCGCCGAGTGCGACCGCCTGGGAACCAGCGAAGAGGCGATCGAGACCGCCGAAAAGAAGGGCTACGACACGAGCGTCTGGGTCGAGCATCCCTTCGTCGCGGGCCAGCGCCTGCCGCTCTACGTGGCCAACTTCGTGCTGATGGAATACGGCACCGGTGCCATTTTCGGCTGTCCGGGCCACGATCAGCGCGACCTGGACTTCGCCCGCAAGTACGCGCTGGAGGTCGTCCCCGTCGTCCTGCCGCCCGATGCCGATGCGGCAACCTACGAGCTCGGCGACGAAGCCTATCTGGGCGACGGGCTCATGATCAACTCGGACTTCCTCGACGGGCTGGATGTCGAGGCCGCCAAATCGGCCATCGTCGAACGCCTCCACGAACAGGGCGACGGCGAGCGCGAGATCCAGTACCGGCTGCGCGACTGGGGCGTTTCCCGCCAACGCTACTGGGGCTGCCCGATTCCCGTGATCCACTGCCCCGACTGCGGGGTCGTGCCGGTGCCCGAGGCGCAGTTGCCCGTCCTGCTGCCCGACGACGTGGCCTTCGACCAGCCGGGCAATCCGCTGGTCCACCATCCGACCTGGAAGCGGGTCGATTGCCCGGCCTGCGGCGGCGCTGCCGAGCGCGAAACCGACACCTTCGACACCTTCGTCGAGTCGTCCTGGTATTTCGCCCGCTTTTGCAGCCCACGGGCCGATCAGGCGCTCGACCGGGCGGCCGCCGACTATTGGCTGCCCGTCGATCAGTACGTCGGCGGCATCGAGCACGCGGTCCTGCACCTGCTTTACTCCCGTTTTTTCACGCGGGCGCTGTCGCGCTGTGGCTATCTCGATCTGGATGAGCCCTTCGCGGGCCTGTTCACCCAAGGCATGATCTGCCACGAGACCTACCGGGCCCCGGACGGCAAATGGCTTGCGCCCGACCAGGTGCGGCGCGGGTCCGGCGGCGGCGTGGTGACCCTGGACGGCCAGCCGGTTACGGTGGGACGCTCGGAAAAGATGAGCAAATCCAAGGCGAACACCGTTGACCCGGCCCAGATCATCGAAACCTACGGCGCCGACACGGCGCGCTGGTTCATGCTGTCCGACAGCCCGCCCGACCGGGACATGGACTGGACGGAGGCGGGCGTCGAGGGCGCGTTCCGGTTCATCCAAAGGCTCTGGCGGCTGGTCACGGAATCGCTCGATGACCTGCCGGCCGGTCCCGGCAACGGCGCGCCGCCGGAGTTGGACGCGCGCGCGCACGATCTGCGGCGCGCTAGTCACAAGGCCATCGCCGCGGTCACCGACGACGTCGAGCGGTTCCGCTTCAACCGCGCCGTTGCACGCCTCTACGAGCTGTCCAACGCGGTGGCCGACTTCGAGGCCGAATCGTCCGCCGAGCGGTGGGCGCTCAGGGAGGCCTTCGAGGTCCTGGTGCGCCTGATCGGTCCGATGACGCCCCATCTCGCCGAGGAGCTGTGGCAGCGCCTCGGACACCAGACACTGCTGGTCGACGAGCCCTGGCCCACGGCCGATGCCGCGCTGCTGGTCGACGAAACCGTCACCCTGGCCGTCCAGGTCAACGGCAAGCTGCGGGCCACCATTACCCTGCCACGCGACGCCGAAGACGACGCTGCCCAGGACCAGGCGCTCGCCGAGCCCGCGGTGCAGCGGGCCATGGGCGACCGCGCGGCCCGCAAGGTCATCATTGTCAAGAACCGGGTGGTCAATGTGGTGGTCTGACATGTGCCGCAAGCGGCAAGTACGCTGTCTGTGGGGGGCATTGGCCGTCGGCGCGGCTCTGTTTGCCGCCGGCTGCGGGTTCCAGCCGCTTTATGCGCAACCAGAGCCCGGCGACGCCTCGGCCGTCGAGCAGCTGGCCGCCGTACGGATCGAGCCCCTGCCCGACCGCGCCGGCCAGCAGCTGCACAATTTCCTGCGCGACGCCCTCAACCCGCACGGCCAGCCGGTCAGCCCGGCCTATCGGCTCGAGATCAAGCTGACCCAGCGCACCGAGGAGCTGGCGCTACGCGAGGACGAGACGGCCACCCGCGCCAATATCGTCTTAAATTCTTCTTTTGTTCTCTTGTCGATGACCGATGAGGAGGTCCTCTATTCGGGCCGGTCCAGCGCCATCAACAGCCACAACATCCTCGATCAGGAATATTCGACCATCATCGCCGCGGGCGACGCTCTCGAGCGCGGCTTGCGGCAAATGTCGGAAGACATCAAGCTGCGGTTGGCGATCTATTTCTCGAGCGCCGAGGGCCGGGATCTGTGAAGGTCACGAAACGCGCGGCCCTTATCCAGTGACGGGAGCGGCCGCACCGTGAAGCTCTCCGGTAAGCGTATCGAGCAGTTCCTGGATAACCCGGACCCGGAGGTTCGCGCCGTGCTCGTCTACGGGCCGGATGCGGGCTTGGTGCGCGAGCGGGTCGAATCCCTGATCGCCAGCGTTGCGGGGGATCCAGGCGATCCCTTTCGCGTGGCCGACCTGTCCGCCGACGAGATCGCCAAGGACCCCGCCCGCCTAGCCGACGAGGCCGCGGCCATCGCGATGACCGGCGGCCGTCGCGCCGTCCGGCTGCGCCAGGCCGGCGACGCCGTGAGCGAGGCCCTCGATCACTTCCTCGCCGAGGTGCCCGGCGACAGCGTGGTCGTGCTCGAGGCCGGCGACCTGCCGCCACGGTCCCGGCTGCGCAAGGCCGTGGAAGGCGCGCGCCTCGGGGTCGCCCTGCCCTGCTATCGCGACGACGGGCGCAGCCTCGAGGCGCTGATCGACGAGATGCTGCACCGCGCCGGCCTACGGGTCTCGCCGGAAGCCCGCGCCTATCTGACGGCCAATCTGGGCGGCGACCGCCAGCTCACCCGGCGCGAGCTTGAAAAGCTCGTGCTCTACATGGGCCCGGACGCCGGGCGGGAAGTATCGCTGGCCGACGCCCAAGCCTGCGTCGGGGACACGGCGGCGCTGACTTTGGAGGATGTTGCCTACGCCGTGGCCGACGGCGACCTCGCCGGTGTCGAACGCGCGCTGGGCCGCGCATTCCAGGAAGGCGCGGCCTGGGTCGCCCCCCTACGGACCACCGCGCGCCACATGCAGCGTCTTCATCTCGTCATGGGGGCGATAGCCGCCGGTGATCAGATCGGCGATGCCATGAAGCGCTTGCGCCCGCCGGTTTTCTGGAAGCTGCAGGAGAGGTTCCGCAGGCAGGCGGCAAGCTGGTCGCCGAACCGCCTCTCCCGGGCCTTGACGCGGTTGACCGAGGTCGAACTCAGCGGCAAGCGCGGCGACGCGCCGGGCGAGACGATCGCGGCCCGCACGCTGCTGGCGATCGCGCAGACGGCCCCGCGGGCCCGAAGCGGCCGTCGGAGCTGAGGAATCGGCCCCAAATCCTCGAGGGGATACCCTGGGGGGATCAGGTGAAAGCTGGGCCGGGTGCCTGGTTCAGACGGCGCAGAACGTCGTCCAACTGCTCCAGCGTCTGGTAGTGGATCGTGAGCGAACCGCCGTGGCCGCCAAAATCGATCGCGACCCGAAGCCCCAACATGGCCGACAGGTCCTGCTCCAGGGCGATGGTGTCCGGGTCCTTGACCGGCATCGCGCTTGGCTTGCCGGACTTGCCGCCCGGCGGCCGCCCCGCGGACCCGGACTTGGACCGTCGGACCAGGCGTTCCACCTGACGCACGTTCAGGTGCTGGCGGACCGCCTGTTCGGCGATCGCTTCGGGATGGCCCGCGCCGAGCAGCGCCCGCGCATGGCCTGCGCTCAGCGCCCCGCTGTCGAGCAGCGCCTTGACGGCCTCCGGCAGGCCGCGCAGCCGCAAGGTGTTGGCGATATGGCTGCGACTCCGGCCGACGCTCTTGGCCAGGGCGTCCTGGGTGTAGTCGAAGGACTCCATCAAGTGATGATATGCGTCGGCCTCCTCCAGGGGGCCCAGGTCCTCGCGCTGCAGGTTCTCGACCAGCGCCAGCTCCAGGGCCTGCCCGTCGTCGATCTCACGAATCACCACGGGAACATGGTGCGCTTGCGCCAGCTGCGCGGCCCGCCAGCGGCGCTCGCCGGCGACGATCTCGAACTCCGCCGGCCGCTCCGGATCCCGACGCACCAGGATGGGCTGCAGAACGCCGTTGGCCCGGATGGAATCCGCCAGTCCGTTCAGGGCGGCTTCGTCGAATTTGGTGCGCGGCTGGCGGGTATTGGGATGCAGATGCTCGATCGGCACGTCCTTGGTGGCGCGCACGCGGTCGAGCGCGCCGAAATCGTCGCCTTCTTCGCCAAATAGGGCCGCCAAGCCCCGGCCGAGATTGCTGCGTTGGGTCTGTTCGCTCATGGCCCGCGATCTTTCGTTGAGGTCCCTAGGAAGCGAGGGCCGCCACGTCCGCCGACCGCTCTTCGCGGCGGAGCAGCTCCCTCGCCAGCCTGATGTACGCCTGGGCGCCGGCACACCGCATGTCGTAGAGCAGCGCCGGCTTGCCGTGAGACGGCGCCTCCGATAGCCGTACGTTGCGCGGTATGATGGTGTCGTACACCGTGCTGCCGAGATAGCTGCGGACGTCCTCTGCCACCATATTACACAAATTGTTGCGGCGATCGAAGAGGGTTAATACTACACCTTGTATTTCGAGGCCCGGATTGACGGACCGGCGCACCCGCTCGATGGTCCGCACTAGGTGCGATAGGCCCTCCAGCGCATAAAACTCGGTCTGCAAGGGCACCAGTACGGCATCCGCAGCCGCCAGGGCGTTCAACGTCAACAGGCCGAGCGCCGGCGGGCAATCGATGAACAGGTAATCGTATTTCGGCAGCGCCGGCGACAGTGCCTCGCGCAGCCGGTATTCCCGCTGCGCCAGGTCGACCAGCTCGATTTCCGCGCCCGACAGGTCGATGGACGATGGCACCACATCCAAGCCGGGAACCAGGGTCGCCACCACGCAGTCGAGAATCGGGGCCCGCTCGACCACAGCCTGATAGGTGCCTCGGGCCCGCGCGGCCGGGGTCAGGCCGAGGCCCGTGGTGGCATTGCCCTGGGGGTCCATATCCACCACCAGCACCCGCTTTTCGCACGCCGCCAGGGCCGTTGCCAGGTTGATGGCGGTCGTCGTCTTGCCGACCCCGCCCTTCTGGTTCGCGACCGCCAGGACACGTGCTTTGGATGACGGTGAGGGAGAAGACGCCTCAAGATAGTGTGGTTTCACGACCGCGAACACCAATAACTAGGATCGTGCCGGAGGGATCGGAACGACTCGGGACCCGTTCGACATCCATCTTCCATAGTTTCCCGGCCTTGGTCAATTCCTCCTCGACCCGTCGGCCTTTGAGGAAAAACGCCCGCGCGGGGCGGTCGCCGTTGGAGGCCCGCGCCGGGTCGATGAACGGTGCGCCGTACTCCAACAGCCGCTCCAAAGGCGCCATGGCGCGCGCCGTGACCGCGTCGACCGAGAAGCGCGGCAGCTGCTCGACTCGCACGCCGTGAATGTGAGCGTCGCTGCCGGTCTCCCGCGCCACCTCCCGCAGAAACATGACCTTGCGCTGGTTCGATTCGACCAGATGCAGTTCCCCGGCCCCGAGGATCGACAGCACCATGCCGGGAAAGCCTGCGCCGCTGCCCAGGTCCAGCACCACGCGCCGGCGGTCGTCCGGAACCTCCGGGAGCAGCGGCAGAAGCTGGGCCGAATCCAGCATATGACGGCGCCACAGATCGGCGAGCGACTCACGGCTGACCAGGTTCACGGTGCGTGTCCACCGGATCAGCAGATCGGCATAGTCTTCGAGGCGGGCCAATGTTTCACGTGAAACAGCGGTCTCCTGCCGGAACTCTTCGGGGCTCATCGGAGGCACGTTCTCGACCGGCGGCACTGCGGAGCCTCGCCGTCCGGACGGCTGTCCCCGTTCGCGGCTAGGCGGCATGTTCTTCGCCCTGCCCCGGTGCCGAGGCGCGCCTGCGGCGCACGTAGCGGAGCAATGTGACGAGCGCGGCCGGGGTCATCCCCGGCAAGCGGGCGGCCGCCCCCAGGGTCGCCGGCCCGGCCTCCGCCAAGACCTGCCGAGCCTCGTTCGATAGGCCCGGAACGGCCTGATAATCCAAGCCCTCCGGCAGCAACAGCGCCTCGTCCCGGCGGAACGCGCGAATGTCCGCCTCTTGCCGCTCCAGATAGCCGGCATAGCAGGCGTCGATTTCGATCTGCTCGGCCACATCGGGGCGCAGCCGGCCCAATTCAGGCCACAGGGCGGTCAGCTTTGCCATGTCCACGTCCTGATAGCGCAACATGTCGAAGGCGCACCGCCGCGCACCGTCGCGATTGACCGCGAATCCGTACCGGCGCAGGGCATCGGGCGTGGCCGACAGATCCCGCACCAGCGCGCGGCCGGCGGCCAGGGCCTCGGCCTTGGCCGCAAAGGCGCGGGCCCGCTCGGCGGCCACGCAACCGACCGCCAGGCCGCTGGGCGTGAGCCGTTGGTCCGCGTTGTCGCTGCGCAGCCGCAGCCG
>JAZFZX010000387.1:0-5185 GCA_036444135.1 Kiloniellales bacterium
GCGGGCCTGAACACGGCCTGCTTCATCAGCGGCTACCGCGGCTCGCCCCTGGGCGGCTTCGACCGGGAGCTGTGGAGCGCCCGGCGGTTCCTGGAGACCAACCAGATCCACTTCCAGCCCGGCGTCAACGAGGACCTGGCAGCCACCGCGGTGTGGGGCAGCCAGCAAGGCGACCTGTTCGGCGACAGCAACTACGACGGTGTTTTCGCCATCTGGTACGGCAAGGGCCCCGGCGTGGACCGTTCGGGCGACGCCCTGAAGCACGGCAATGCCGCCGGATCGTCGCGCCACGGCGGGGTGCTGCTGCTGGCCGGTGACGATCACACGGCCAAGTCGTCGACCTCGGCCCATCAGAGCGAATACGCCTTCATGGACGCCAGCATTCCGACGCTCAACCCGGCGGGCGTGCAGGAATACCTCGATCTGGGGCTCTACGGCTGGGCCATGAGCCGTTATTCCGGCTGCTGGATCGGATTGAAGACGATCAGCGACACCGCGGAATCCTCGGCCTCGGTCTACGTCGATCCGGCGCGCGTGCCGATCGTCCTGCCGGACGAATTCGAGATGCCGGAGGGCGGCCTCAACATCCGCTGGCCCGACACGCCGCTGGCGCAGGAAGAACGCCTGCACCGGCACAAACTCTATGCAGCGGTTGCCTTCGCGCGGGCCAACAAGCTCGACAAGGTGGTGCTCGACAGCCCCAAGCGCCGTTTCGGCATCGTCACGGCCGGAAAGTCATACCTCGACGTGCGCCAGGCGCTCGACGACCTGGGCATCGACGAGCAGATGGCCGCCGACATCGGCCTGTCGCTCTACAAGGTGGGGCTGGTCTGGCCGCTCGAGCGCGAGGGCATCCGCCGCTTCGCCGAGGGCCTGGAGGAGATCCTGGTCGTCGAGGAGAAACGTGCCGTCATCGAGAACCAGTTGAAGGAGCAGCTGTACAACTGGCGCGCCGACGTTCGGCCACGAGTGATCGGCAAGTTCGACGAGGACGGCGAGTGGATCCTGCCGTCGATCAACGAGCTGAGCCCGGCCCGCATCGCCCGCGTCATCGCCAAGCGCATCGCCCGCTTCCATAGCAGCGAGCCGATCGAGAAGCGGCTCGCGTTTCTCGCCGACAAGGAGCAGACCCTGACGCGCGAGCCTCCGCTGGCCCGTGTTCCCTACTTCTGCTCCGGCTGTCCCCACAACACCTCGACGCCCGTGCCCGACGGCAGCCGGGCGATCGCGGGCATCGGCTGCCACTACATGGTGCTGTGGATGGACCGCAACACGGAGACCTTCACGCAGATGGGCGCCGAAGGCGTCACCTGGGTCGGCCAGGCGCCCTTTTCGAAAACCCGGCACGTCTTCACCAACCTGGGTGACGGCACCTATTTCCACTCGGGCATCCTGGCGGTCCGGGCCTGCGTCGCCGCCGGCGTCAACATCACCTACAAGATCCTCTACAACGACGCCGTGGCCATGACCGGCGGCCAGCCCATGGACGGCCCCCTCGACCCGGCCATGATCACCCGCCAGCTCTATGCCGAAGGCGTGACGCGCATCGTCGTGGTGAGCGACGAGCCGGACAAGTATCCCCTCGGCACCGAATGGGCGCCGGGCGTGACCATCGAGCACCGCGACCGGATGGACGTCCTACAGCGCCAATTGCGCGAGACCGAAGGCGTCACCATCCTGGTCTACGACCAGACCTGCGCGGCGGAGAAACGCCGGCGGCGCAAGCGCGGGACCTACCCGGACCCGCCCAAGCGCGTCTTCATCAACGAGCTGGTCTGCGAAGGTTGCGGTGACTGTTCGGTGCAGTCCAATTGCCTGTCCGTCGTGCCGGTGGAGACCGAATACGGCCGCAAGCGGGCGATCGACCAGTCCTCCTGCAACAAGGATTATTCCTGCGTGAACGGCTTCTGTCCGTCGTTCGTCACGGTGCACGGCGGCGCCCTGCGCAAACACCAGGCCTCGCCCGTGGAGGCCGCGGCGCACGCCCGCCTGCCCGCGCCCGAGCTGCCGGACCTGAACGAGCCCTACGGCATTCTGGTGACCGGCGTGGGCGGCACGGGCGTGGTCACCATCGGCGCGCTGCTGGCCATGGCCGCGCACATCGAAGGCAAAGGCTGCTCGGTGCTCGACATGACGGGCCTGGCCCAGAAGGGCGGCGCAGTGGTCAGCCACGTGCGACTGGCGCCGCGGCCCGAGGACCTGCACTCCGTGCGCATCTCCGCCGGCAGCGCAAAGCTGGTGCTGGGCTGCGACCTGGTGGTGGCCGCCGGGTTCGAATCCCTGTCCAAGGTGACGGCGGGCGAGACCCGCGTCGTGGTGAACAGTCAGGAAACCATCACCGGCGATTTCACCCGCAATCCGGACTACCACTTCCCGGGCCGCGAACTGCACCGCATGATCGTCGAGGCGACCGGCGAGCGGGCCGCCGAGTTCCTCGACGCCACGCGGCTGGCCACGGCGCTGATCGGCGATTCGATCGCCACCAACCTCTTCATGATGGGGTACGCCTGGCAGAAGGGCCTGGTGCCGGTCAGCGAGGCGGCCCTCATGCAGGCCGTCGAGCTGAACGGCGTGGCGGTCGACAAGAACAAGCAAGCGTTCGCCTGGGGCCGCGCCGCGGCGCACGACCTGGCCGCCGTGGAGGCCGCCGCCGCGCCCGAGCACGAGGTGCGCGCCCACCACCTGTCCCAGAGCCTGGAGGAGCTGGTGGACCGTCGCGTGGTGTTCCTGACCGCCTATCAGGACGCCGCCTACGCCGGGCGTTACCGGGATCTGGTCGAACGCGTGCGCCGGGCCGAGACCGAGAAGGCGCCCGGCCAATCGGGCCTGGCCACCGCAGTCGCGCGCTATTATTTCAAGCTGCTGGCCTACAAGGACGAGTACGAGGTGGCGCGGCTCTATAGCGATCCGGGGTTCAGGGAGAGTCTGCACGATCAGTTCGAGGGCGACTTCAAGCTCCAGATCCATCTGGCGCCGCCGCTGACGGCCCAGGGCGACCCCGAAAGCGGGCACTTGAAGAAGCGGGCCTATGGGCCGTGGGTGTTCCATCTGTTCCGGCTGCTGGCCGGGCTCAGGTCGCTGCGCGGCACGGCCTTCGATCCCTTCGGCTACACCGCCGACCGGCGCCGCGAGCGGCAGTTGATCGGCGACTACGAGGCCCTGATCGTGGAGCTGCTGGCGGGCCTCGACCACGACAACCACGGCCTTGCCGTAGAGCTCGCCGCCATTCCAGAGCAGATCCGCGGCTACGGCCACGTCAAGGATGCCCACCTGAAGGACGCCAAGGCCCGGGAGGCGCAACTGCTGGAGGCCTGGCGCAGCCCGCCGGCCGAACGGACCGCGGCGGAGTGAGGCGCGCGCCGCCGCGCCGTTTCGCGCGAAGGGAGGCGAAGTGACGCAACGTATTCTCCTGGTCACCCACGATGATGGGTCGCGCGCGGATCGCGCATCGCGCTTTTTGGTGGCGCGCGGCCACGCGGTCGAGTGGACCTGCCCGGCCCAGGGCGGCGATCTGCCGGAACCCGACGGGGCGTTCGATGCCGCCATCGTCTATGGCGGACTCGATTCGGTGAACGCGCGGGAGGAGAAGACCTACCTCAAGGCCGAGCTCGACTGGATCGGGCGCTGGACCGCCACCGGCAAGCCCTATCTCGGACTCTGCCTGGGCGGGCAGCTCCTGGCCCACAGCCTGGGCGGGGGCGTGGCGCGCCATGCCGACGGCCTGCACGAACACGGGTTCATCGAGGTCCGCCCCACAGACGCCGGCCGGGAGATCCTGCCCGGCCCCCTGCACGTCTACCAGGCACACTACGAGGGGTTCGACCTGCCGCACGGCGCCGAGCTACTGTTGACGGGCGAGACCTATACCAACCAGGGCTTCCGCTACGGGGCGAACGCCTATGGCCTGCAGTTCCACCCCGAGGTCACGCCGCAGCTCATGGTCCGCTGGCTCGACGAGGACCGGGACAGGATGGGCTTTCCGGGCGTGCACAGCCGGGAACGGCAGATTGCGGATTCGCAGCGTTACGACGAACCGATGGGGGCCTGGTTCGAGGGCTTCCTGGAAAGCTGGCTCGCATCGCCTTGCCGCGATACCGCGCCGCCCGCTAGGGTTCCGTTCAAGCAGCATGGGTGATCGAGGGAGGCAGACACATGGCAGATGGCGTAGCCGTGGTGGTGGGCGCGGGCCCGGGGCTGGGCGCCGCGCTGGCGCGACGCTTTGCCGCCGGCGGATTGGCGGTGGCGGTGGCGCGGCGGCGCGCCGAGGACCTGACGGAATTGGCCGAGGAGATCGGGGGCCGGGCCTATGCCTGCGATGCCACGGAGCGGGCCCAGGTGGACGCCTTGTTCGCGGATGTGGTGCGCGACCTGGGCACGCCGAGCCTGGTCTCGTTCAACGCCGGCGTCTACCTGCGGGGCGGCGTCCTGGATATCAGCCCGGAGGACTTCGAGACTTGCTGGCGGGTCGGTTGCCTGGGCGGCTTCAACATCGGCCAGGCCGCGGCGCGCCTGATGGTCGAGGCCGACGGCGGCACCATCCTCATGACCGGCGCCACGGCGGCGCTGCGCGGCGGCGCGGGCTTTGCCAACCTGGCGGTGCCAAAGTTCGGGCTGCGCGCACTCGCCCAGTCCATGGCCCGCGAGCTGGGGCCCAAGGGCGTGCATGTGGCCCACCTTATCATCGACGGCCAGATCGAATCCGACCGGCCGGGCTACAGCGCCGCCGAGCGCGGCGAGGACACGCTCCTCAAGCCCGCGGCGATCGCCGAGGCCGCCTGGTTCCTGCACAGCCAACCGAAGAGCGCCTGGACCCAGGAACTCGACCTGCGGCCTTACGTCGAAAAGTGGTGAGTGCCCCGGGGGCACGATTTGGATAACGGCCGCGGTGCCCCGCCGCCCGCCCGCGGCCGGGGGCCGGCCTGATACCAACAGTCTTAGTCCTCCAGACCGACCGCCTGCTTGTAGAGGTCGAGCAGGTGTTCCTGCTCGTTCCGGGCGTCCCGGTCCAACTTGCGCAGGCGGACCACCTGGCGAATGGTCCTGACGTCGAAGCCCGTGGCCTTGGCCTCGGCGTAGACCTCGCGGATATCGCCCGCCAGCGCCGCCTTTTCCTCCTCCAGCCGCTCGATGCGCTCGATGAACGAACGCAGCCGCTCCGCCGCGATGCCGCCGACCTCCGCCATGA
>JAZFZX010000388.1:0-4406 GCA_036444135.1 Kiloniellales bacterium
AGGAGGAGGTGAGCAACCCCGCCGAGGTCTCCGAGAAGATCGAGCGCGCCAAGGACGAAGGCTTCCGCGTCGTGACGCTGCTGGTGTTCCGCCAGGGCGATTTCCAATGGGTGGCCGTACGGCTCGACAACAGCTGACGCAGCACGCGACTGCAGGGCGGGAACGGCGGCCGGGCTCGGCCGCCGTTTTCAATTGAACGGGCTTCGTGGGCGAACCTCGCTCTAATCGGCGAATTCGCTGCGCCTGTAGCCTTGCAGGTAGAGCAGGGCCGTGAGATCTCCGTGGTCGATCAGGGCGCTTGCCGCCGCCCGCGCCGGGGCCTTGCCCCGGTAGGCGACGCCCAGGCCCGCCGCCGCCAGCATGTCGGCGTCGTTGGCGCCATCGCCGACCGCGCAGACAGCAGCCGGCGGCACCTCCTTGGCTGCGGCGAGCCGTTTCAGGGCAGTCAATTTGGCGCCCCGGCCCAGCACCGGCTCCGCCACCGCGCCAGACAGGTGACCGCCCTCGATGACCAGTTGGTTGGCCTGATCCTCATGAAAACCGCAGGCCTCGCGCACCAAGGCCGTGAAACAGGTGAAGCCCCCGGAGACGAGTGCCGTATAGGCGCCGTTCCTGCGCATGGTCCGGACCAGCGTGCGGGCGCCGGGGTTGAGCGTGATGCGCCCGGCGATCTCGTCGAGCACCGCCGCCGGAAGCCCGGCCAACAGGCCGACGCGGGACCGAAGCGCGTCCTCGAACGCGAGTTCGCCGGCCATCGCCTTGGCGGTAATGGCGGAAATGCGTTCGCGCAGCCCGATCGTATCGGCCAGCTCGTCGATCATCTCCTGACCGATGATCGTGGACTCCATATCGGCGACCAATAGCGCCTTGCGCCGGCCGGCGGCCGCCTGGATGAAACAGTCGGCGGGCGTCTCGCGCTGAAAGTCGTTCAGGCGTGCCGCCGCGTCGTCTTTGGCGATGCCATCGAAGGGCAGGTCGCAAGCCTCGTCCTCGGACAGCCAGCCCGGTTGTCCGACACGGGCTCCGGCGGCGCCCAGGCGATCGGCCGCTTGCTCGACCCAGGTTATGGGAAGGCCGCTTGCCGTGACGCTGCCGATCAAGGTAAGCACGAGTTCCATGTCGCGCCATTTACAGAACCGCGCCCCCGTTGCGCAAGCCCGTCGCCGTCCGATTGGCGGCATTCCGGCGGCTTGAGGCCATGACGAGGGCGCAACAAGACAGGCCGCTGATCGTGGTGGCGGGTCCCACGGCGAGCGGCAAGTCCGGCCTGGCACTGAGCATCGCCGAGGCCTTCGGCGGCACGGTGATCAACGCCGATTCCATGCAGGTGTACCGCGAGCTTGCGGTCTTGACCGCGCGGCCCGGCCCGGAAGCGGCGGCGCGCGCGGCGCACCGCCTTTACGGGGTGCTCTCCGGCGACGAGGTCTGCTCGGCCGGACGCTGGCGCGAAATGGCGCTGGCGGAGATCGCGCGGGCCTGGGAGATGGGCGGCATTCCGGTCGTGGCCGGCGGCACGGGGCTCTACCTGCGGGCGCTGGAACGTGGGTTGAGCCCGATTCCCGAGGTGCCCCAGGCGATCCGCACGGCCGCCAGAGCGCGGCACGCAAAAATGGGCGGCGCTGCCTTTCACGCCGCCCTGGCGGCCCGTGATCCGGAGGCGGCGGCGCGCCTCCATCCCGGCGACAGCCAACGCCTGATCCGAGCCTGGGAGGTGCTGGAAGCCACCGGGCGCCCGCTGGGCGATTGGCACCGCGCCAGTGCGGGCGATGGCCTGGCCTGTCGCCGCCTGCGCCTGGTCCTCGCGCCGCCGCGCGCGGCGCTGTACGCGGCCTGCGACCGGCGCTTTCTCGATATGATGGCAGCCGGGGCGCTGGACGAAGTGCGGCGCTTGCTGACGCTCGGCCTCGATCCGTCGCTGCCGGTGATGAAGGCCCTGGGCGTGGCGCCGCTGGCGGATCACCTGGCCGGCAAGATATCGCTCGACGAGGCGGTGGCCGCCGCGCAGCAGGCCACCCGGCGCTATGCCAAGCGCCAGCTCACCTGGCTGCGCACCCAAATGCTGGGCGGTGCGCCGGGCGGGGATCTGCAAGCCGTTCGCAAGGCTGGCGGCCGGCGCCGCGGCGAAGTCACCCCGGAAATGCCGAGTGATGTCTATAAAAGACAGGGATTACAGTCACTTATGCAGATTTCCGGAACGCAAAGCTGGCTGATTTTCGAGCAATATTCGGAAAGATTAGAGCCCGGAATCTTTAAGATTGTTCGCGAGTTTCTGTTGACCACCCCTCCCTGAGCCACTAGGGTACGCGCTCCGCGGGCGGGGGGCCGTTCCGCGCGAATGATGGTGTGCTCATTGACCTTCGGCGCGGCGGCCGCGCCGGCACTCCTCGGCGCGTTCGCAGGGGAGCGATACGAGAGGAAGCTATGTCGACCGACCAGATGACCGGTGCAGCGATGGTGATCAAGGCCCTGGTGGATCAGGGCATTGACACCATCTTCGGGTATCCCGGCGGCGCGGTCTTGCCGATCTACGATGCGCTCTTCGAGCAGAACGAGCTGAGGCACATCCTGGTGCGCCACGAGCAGGGCGCGGTGCACGCGGCGGAGGGCTATGCCCGCTCCACCGGAAAGCTGGGGGTGGTGCTCGTGACTTCCGGTCCGGGCGCGACCAACGCCGTGACGGGCCTGACCGACGCCCTGATGGATTCCATACCGGTGCTGTGCCTCACCGGCCAGGTGCCGACCCATCTGATTGGCAACGACGCATTCCAGGAGGCCGATACGACCGGCATCACCCGGCCCTGCACCAAGCACAATTACCTGGTGCGGTCGATCGAGGAACTGCCGCGGCTGATGCACGAGGCCTGCTACGTGGCAACCCACGGACGACCGGGACCGGTCGTCGTGGATCTGCCCAAGGACGTGGTGCAGGCGACCGGCACATATGTTCCGCCCAAAGCGGTCCAGCATCGCAGCTACCGGCCGCAGCTGAAGGCCGAACCCTCGCGCCTGGAACAGATGGTCGATATGATTGCCGCGGCCAAGCGGCCGATCATCTACTCCGGTGGCGGCGTCGTGAATTCCGGCCCCAAGGCCGCGGAACTCTTGCGCGAGCTGGTGGAGATCACCGGCTTTCCCTGCACCAACACGCTGCTGGGCCTGGGCGCGTTTCCGGCCAGCCATCCCCAATTCCTCGGGATGCTGGGCATGCATGGGACCTACGAGGCCAACCTGGCGATGCACCACTGCGACCTGATGATTGCCGTGGGCTCGCGCTTCGACGACCGGGTAACGGGGCGGCTCGACGAATTCTCGCCCAAGTCCAAGAAGATCCACATCGACATCGACCCGTCGTCAATCAACAAGAACGTGATGGTCGATCTGGGAATCGTGGGCGACGTGGGCCACGTGCTGGCCGATCTGCTGATCCTGTGGAAGGCGTCGTCCAAGAAGACCCGGAAGAAGGACATCGAGGCCTGGTGGGCCCAGATCGACAAGTGGCGCGCGCGGGACTGCCTGAAATACCAGCAGAACGGTGAGATCATCAAGCCGCAGTACGCCATTCAGCGGCTCTACGAGCTGACCAAGGACCGCGACACCTACATTACCACCGAGGTGGGCCAGCACCAGATGTGGGCTGCCCAGTACTACAAGTTCGAGGAGCCCAACCGCTGGATGACCTCGGGCGGGCTGGGCACCATGGGCTACGGCGTTCCCGCCGCCTTGGGCGTGCAAGTGGCCCATCCGGACTCCCTGGTGATCGACATCGCCGGCGAGGCCTCGTTCATGATGAACCTGCAGGAGCTGTCCACCGTCGCCCAGTACGAGCTGCCGGTGAAGGTCTTCATCGTCAACAACGGCTGGATGGGCATGGTGCGGCAGTGGCAGGAGCTGCTCCACGGGGGGCGCTATTCGCATAGCTACATGCATTCGCTGCCCGACTTCGTGAAGCTGGCCGAGGCCTTCGGCGCGGTGGGCCTGCGCGCCACCCGGCCCGACGAGGTCGACGACAAGATCATCGAGATGATCGAGACGCCGCGCCCGGTGATCCTGGACTGCTGCGTGGAGCAGACCGAGAACTGCTTCCCCATGATCCCGTCGGGCGCCGCCCACAACGAGATGCTGCTGGGCCCCGAGGACCGGCCCGAGCACAAGGTCTCCGAGGACGGGATGGTCCTTGTATAGGGCGGGCAATTCGCCCGCCTGCCCCCGACTTGAACCCTTGCCCGCCGGTCCGGCGGGAGGCAGTCTTTGAGTACCCACTATCACAGACTTCAGACGACGAGGACCGCGACCGTCATGTCGCCCAAGGAACAACAGGTCGAGAAGCGCATCATCGCGGCGGTGGTGGACAACGAACCGGGCGTTCTGGCGCGCGTCATCGGCCTCTTCTCGGGCCGCGGCTACAA
>JAZFZX010000389.1:0-2086 GCA_036444135.1 Kiloniellales bacterium
GTCGCCCGCGCCCGGGCGGCCGGCGTCGAAGTGCTCGTCACCATCTGCACCAAGCTCTCGGAATTCGACCGGGTGCGATCGATCGCGGAGCGCTTCGACGGCGTTTATTGTTCCGTGGGCGTGCACCCGCACGAGGCTGCGCCCGAAGGCGTGGACAGCCCGGAGTCCCTGGTCGCGCTGGCCGCCCCGGACAAGGTGATTGGGATCGGCGAGACGGGTCTCGACTACCACTACGAACACAGCCCCCCGGACGCACAGCAGCGAAGCTTCCGCGCCCACATCGCGGCGGCGCGGGAAACCGGCCTGCCGCTCATCGTGCACACCCGCGAAGCCGATGCCGACACCGCCCGTATCCTGGAGGAGGAATACGCACGCGGCCCATTCCAGGGTCTGTTGCACTGTTTCACCGCGGGCCCCGAGTTGGCGGAAACCGCGCTCGACCTCGGTTTCTACATCTCGCTGTCGGGCGTGGTGACCTTCAAGAACGCCGAGGCGTTGCGCCAGACCGTTAAGGCGTTGCCGCTCGAGCGCCTGTTGGTGGAGACCGATTCACCCTACCTCGCGCCCGTGCCGAAACGGGGCAAGCGGAACGAGCCGGCCTACGTCGTGCATACGGTGGCCTACCTGGCCGAGTTTTTGGACATCGGCGCCGACGAGATCGCGCGCGCCACGACGGCCAACTTCTTCCGCCTGTTCGGCAAGGCGGACGCGGCCCGGTCCGGTGCTTCATGAAGGTGACGATCCTGGGCTGCGGCGGTTCGGGCGGCGTGCCCCTGGCGGGCCGGTCCGAGGGCGGCCACTGGGGGCAATGCGACCCCAATAACCCGAAGAACCGCCGCAGCCGGGTCTCGATCCACGTGCAGACGGCGGAGCTGTCGGTCCTGGTGGACGCGTCACCGGATCTGCGCGCCCAGTTGCTGGACCACGACATCCTCAGCATCGACGCGGTGCTGTTCACGCACGCTCACGGCGACCACTGCCACGGCATCGATGACCTGCGCGCCCTGGTCTATGCCCAGAGCGGGCCGGTCGACGCCTACATGGATGCCGGCACGCAGGCGAGCCTCACCAGGCGCTTCGATTACGCCTTCACCTCCAGCCATGACCCGGCGAGCCTCTACCGGCCGCTGTTGGCCGACCACGTGGTCGATGGGCCTTTCGACCTGGGGGGCGTCACGGTCACGCCCTTCATGCAAGGCCACGGCCCCGAGACCACGCTCGGCTACCGGCTGGGACCTGTGGGGTACTCGACAGACGTTGTCAGCCTCGACGACGCGGCCTTTCGCGCGCTGGAAGGGGTAGGGGTGTGGATTGTCGATTGCCTCAGGTTCGAACCCCATCCGACCCATGCCCATTTCGATCTGACCATGGAATGGATCGCGCGGGTCAAGCCCGGACGCGCCATTCTGACCCACATGAACCAAGCGCTCGACTACGATGTTCTTGCGGCGCGCTGTCCGCCAGGCGTCGAGCCGGCCTACGACGGCCTGACGATCGAACTGCCGGATTGAGGGCGCTGGCGGCGCCCGACCGCCATTTTTGGAGCCGCGGAGAGCGTTTTTCCTGGTCCATGGGGGCGGAAAGCGGCGGTAGGCCTCGCGAACGGCTTGATCCGAGGTATTATTATAATTTTCCATAATATACATTATGCGCAAAACAGCCGTTAGCGAGCAAACGTCTAGCGGAACACCCCTTTTCCCTTTTTTATCAATAATTTACTGTCGTTTCCTAACAGTTCCCTCCGGTCGCCCTTTGCTCGCGCGGCGGCCTCTTGTATGCTCGGCGCCGGCATGAGCGGACCCGAGAAATCCCCCAGCATCGAGCGGCTTCTAGAGGTCATGGTGCGGCTGCGCGACCGGGAGCACGGTTGCCCCTGGGACGCCGAGCAGTCGTTCCGCACCATCGCGCCCTACACCATCGAGGAAGCCTACGAGGTGGCCGAGGCCATCGAACGCGACGACATGGCCGCGCTGAAAGACGAACTGGGCGACCTGCTGTTCCAGGTGGTGTTCCACGCGCGCATGGCCGAGGAAGACGGCGCCTTCGATTTCAATGGCGTAGCCCTTGGAATCGTTGACAAAATGGT
>JAZFZX010000390.1:0-12671 GCA_036444135.1 Kiloniellales bacterium
TCGAGGCGGTTCCCGATCATATGCACAAGGTCATGTTCTATGAGAAGGAGGCCGACAAGATCAGCTCCAAGCTGAAGAAGACGATCTTCGCCACCGACCTGCCGCTTAGCCGCAAGGCCCATCTGCGCAACTTCGTCGAGCACATCGACAATCTTGCGGACAAATCCGAGGACGTGGCCGACCGCCTGGCGATCTACACCATCAAACGGACCGTTTAGGGCCGAGGGCGCCGGGGCTTTATGGAACTAGCCGTCCTCTTCTTTCTGACCAGCGGCCTGTTTTTGGGCTGGTCGCTGGGCGCCAACGACGCGGCCAACGTCTTCGGCACCGCGGTTGGCACCCAAATGGTCCGCTTCACCACGGCGGCGATCATCTGCAGCGTGTTCGTGATCCTGGGCGCCGTGATCAGCGGCGCGGGCGCGGCCCACACGCTGGGTCGCCTGGGCGCGGTGAATACCCTATCCGGGTCCTTCATGGCGGCCCTTTCGGCGGCCGTGTCGGTCTATGCCATGACCAAGCTGGGCCTCCCGGTCTCGACCACCCAGGCAATTGTCGGCGCCATCCTCGGCTGGAACCTCTACAGCGAGACGCGTACCGACCTCACCACGCTCACCACAATCCTCAGCACCTGGATCATTTGCCCGGTGCTGGCTGCGGTCTTCTCGATCATCCTCTTCAAGGTCGTCAATTATGTGCTCAAGGTGACGAAGCCGCACATGTTGCGGAGCGATGCCTATACGCGCCTCGGTCTGCTGCTGGCCGGCGCTTTCGGGGCCTACAGCCTGGGTGCCAATAATATTGCCAACGTCATGGGCGTGTTCATTCCATCCTCCCCCTTCACCGACTTCAGCGTCGCCGGCCTGTTTTCCGTCAGCTCGACCCAGCAGCTGTTCCTTCTCGGCGCTTTGGCTATTGCCGTCGGCGTGGTGACCTATTCGAAGCGGGTGATGTTGACGGTGGGCGGGCGGCTGTTGCCGCTTTCGCCGGTGGCCGCTTGGGTCGTGGTCGTGGCCCACTCGCTGGTGCTCTTCGTCTTTGCTTCGGAAGGCCTGGAGGCCTTGTTGCTGCGCGCCGGTCTGCCGACCATTCCGCTGGTTCCGGTCTCCAGCTCGCAGGCCGTGGTGGGCGCGGTGATCGGAATCGGCATCTTGAAGAGCGGCCGCTCGGTCCAATGGAACGTGCTCGGCAGCATCGGGATGGGCTGGGTGGCGACGCCGATCATGGCCGGGGTTTTGTGCTTCGTCGGCCTGTTCTTCCTCCAGAACGTGTTCAATCAGACGGTTTACCGGCCGATCCCCTATACCGTGTCCGAGGCCGTCGTCGAGCATCTCGATGAGGCCGGCGTGCCGGTTGCTGGTCTCCAGGAGTTCAGGAACCGGAGCTACGGCTCGGCGCGCGAATTCGCCGCTGTGCTGGAAGAGATTCCGGGCCTGACGGCAAAGGACCGGGACAGGATCATGGTCGCAGCGGAGATCGACGAGATGTTCGTGGATGTCACCCGGTTCAACGAACTGGATCAGGGCTGGCTGACGCATGACCAACTGGAAGCCGCCTACAGCCTTGCCAGCGACTCCTTCCGGCATCCCTGGCAGCTCGCTGAGGCGCTGGCGGCGGAGAGTCCGGACTGGCGCTTTCTCGAGGACACCAGGGCCAACAAGGCCCACAACAAGGACCTTCAGAAGAAGCTCGATTCGCTCTACCGCGCCTTCCGCCTGCGGCGGTAACGGCCTCCCGGGCCGCCGGAACCTTCGACCCCGCCGACTTCGGTTTGGACGGGCTACGCCGGGTGCAGCGGCCGCGCCAGTACGTGGACCCCTTGGCGAACCTCGCCGCCTATGCGGTCCTCGCGCTGTGCCTGTTGGCCTTCATTTGAACATGGGCGCCACCCCTGTGGTGCCGTTGGCGCGGCCACGAAAGCGGTCGGCTTCACGCCCCTGTGACCCGGGCGCCGTTTTATCGCCATTTTCCCGGACCCATATAATGGGCCGGTATGAAATGAGGTCGGGAGATAAGGCCATGAAGAGAGAGCTCACGCGGCGGCACGTGGTGGCGGCGGGTGTCGTGGGCGCAGCGGCGGCGGTGCTGCCGGGCGCCGCCTGGGCGGAGCTGGTGGCCACGCCGCGGCAGTCCACGGGACCCTTCTATCCGGTGACGCTGCCGCTCGATTCCGACAACGATCTGGTGACGGTCGCGGGCCGTCCGGACCCGGCGGCGGGCCAGGTGGCCCACGTGTTCGGGCGGGTGCTCGACCCCGACGGCCGCCCGGTGGCGGGTGCCCAGGTCGAGATCTGGCAGTGCGACGCCGCCGGCTTCTACCACCATCCCGGCGACCGGGGCGGCCGGGCCGACCCCAACTTTCAGGGCTTCGGGCGCACGGCGGTGGACGACGAGGGCGCCTATCGCTTCCGCACCATCCGGCCGGTGCCTTATCCGGGACGCACGCCGCACATCCATTACGCGGTCAAGGGCCCAGGCTTCGAAACGCTGGTCACCCAGATGTACGTGGCGGGCGAGCCGCTCAACGAGAAGGACTTCCTGTTCAACCGCATCCGCGACCCGGACCAGCGCGCCAGCGTGCTGGTGACCTTCGAGGCCGCGCCGGAGGTGGAGGCCGGCGCGTTGGCCGGCCGCTTCGACCTGGTGATCGCCAGAAACCTGTTCCGAAGCTAAGGGGGCGGCCCGCCCTTCACACGTGCCCCTCACGGGGCCAAAACGAAAGGCCCGGGAGGTGCTCCCGGGCCTTTGGTCTTGCCGTATGGTGCGGCGCTTAGTCGCGCATCATGCCGAGGATGTGCAGGATCCAGATGAACAGCGTGACGAAGGCGCCGTACAGCATGAAGGCGCCGAAGATCGCCTTGCGGGTCGTCACGTCGGCGCCGTCGCTCTCGTAGTACATTTTCTTGATCATCTGGGTCTCGTATGCCGTGAGCCCGGAGAAGATCAGAACGACACCGCCGGATATCAGCCAATCGAATCCCGTGCTCTGGATGAAGAACACGTTGACCAGCATCGCGATCAGCAGGCCGAAGGTGGCCATGCAGAGAAACGCGCCGATCGGTGCCAGGTTCCTCTTGGTGGTGTAGCCGAACAGGCTGAGCCCCGCGAAGGCGCCCGCCGTGATGAAGAAGGCGCGGGCGATCAGCATCGGATCGATCTGGCCATACATCCAGATCGTGGGTCCGAGCACCAGGCCCCAGAGAGTCGCGTAGACCCAGAAGACGGCCTGGGCGGCGGCGATAGACTTGCTCATTATAATGCGCGGTGCGACCCAGCCCATGCCGATGATGGCGATGAAGAGCACCCAGAACATCGAGGCGATGGTCATCACCAAGTTCGGGTTCGTCGCCACCAGCATGGCGATGGCGCCGGTGAAGGCCACGCCAAGCGACATGTAGTTGTAGACCCGCAGCATATAGCTGCGCAGGCCGACGTCGATTTCGGCCCGGGCGGCCTCGCTCCGGGTCATGGTCACGCGTTCGGGATCAAAAGACATGTCTTTCCTCTGTCTTCCTTACATTCAGGATGGGATTTCCTCATATTGGCGTTTTTGTCCGCTGAATCAATACGAATCGTACCCAGAAATGAGTGATTTTCGCTTGTAAACCGCTGATTTCTCATTCGTTTCTCAAAAGCGGCGAGGATTTTCGCGAAAGCGCCCGCCAGGTGCCGGCAAAACCCAATGCAAGCGTCACGGCGACGCCGACGAGCGCCGTGCCCGCCGCGGCGCCGGGCAGCAGGGTAAAGGGCATCTCCATGACCTCGGTCATCACCAGACCGGCCGCCAGGCAGCCGATGACGGCGGCGATCGCCGCGGTGACGAGCCCCAGCAGGCCGTATTCCACCAAATACGCACGCATCAGCGTGCGCCGCCGCGCGCCCAGCACCTTGAGCACCACGGATTCGTAGACCCGCCGTTCGTGGCCGGCGGCCACGGCCCCGGCCAGCACCAGAAGACCGGCGACGATCCCGATGGCGCCGGTCACCCGCACGGCGGTCGCAATATGGCCGATCAGCACCGCCACGGCGGCCAGCGCCTCGCGCACCCGGATGGCGGAGATGTTGGCGAACCGCCCGGTGACCGCCTGTTCGACCGCCGTCTCGGCCTCCGGATCGACCCGCACGGCGGCGATCTGGGTCTGCGGGGGCGTTTCCAGCAGGCCCGGCGAGAAGACCATCACGAAGTTGATGCCCAGCGTCGTCCAGTCGATGATCCGCAGATTGGCGATCTCGGCCTCGAAATTACGGCCCAGCAGGTTGATGGTCAGGCGGTCGCCGGGACCGATGTCCAGCAAGTGCCCGACCTCGGCGTCGAGCGAGACCAGGGGCGGCCCCGCGTGGTCCGGTTGCCACCAGGTGCCGGCCGCCAATTGCGCGCCGGGCGGCGGCGTCCGCGACCAGGTCAAACCCCGGTCGCCGCGGAACACCCAGGCGATTTCGGGCGGGATGTCGAGTTCGTCCGGCGGCGTGCCGTTCACGGCGGCAATCCGCCCGCGCAGCATCGGCACGCGCCGCAGCCCCTGGACGCCCGGCACCTGCTCGACCGTCTGGTCGAATGCGGCGGCCTGATGGGGCTGAATGTCGAGGAAATAGAGCGCCGGCGCGTTTTCAGGCAACCGATCCCGGGTCTGCCGCGCCAGATTGCCCTCGATCTGGGCGATGGCGATCAGCACGGTGAGCCCCAGGCCGAGGGACAGCACGACGGCGGCGGTCGGCGCGCCGGGGCGGTGCAGGTTGGCCAGCGCGAGGCGCAGTCCGGGCCGCCGGGGCCGGGGCAGCCGCCGCGCCAGCGCCATGACCGCCCATCCGGCCAAGCGGAAGATCAGGAAACTGAGCGCCGCCCAGCAGACGAAGAGGAACGCCAGCCAATGGTCGTTGGCGGTCCAGATCGCGAGGCCCGCGAGGGCGAGCACGCCCAGAACGACGGCCGCCGTCGCCGTGCGGCCGATCCGCGCCTGTTGCGGGGCGATCACCGAACGGAACAGCGCGGCCGGCGAGACCTGACCGGCCCGGCCCAGCGGCGGCAGGGTGAAGGTAACGGCGACCACGGCGCCGAACAAAGCGGCCAGCAACAGCGGCAGAACGTAAAAGCCGCCCGCCGCCTGCCAGCCGAAACGGTCTCCCAGAATCCAGGTGACCGCGCTGCTCGCTGCCTCCCCGACGATCAATCCGGCGGCGATCCCGACCAAGGCGAGGCCGGCGATCTGGACCAGATAGACCTTGAAAACCAGCCGGCGGGGCGCGCCCAGGCATTTCAGGGTGGCGATGGTCGCCACCTTGCCGTCCAGGTAGGCGCGCACGGCATTGCCCACACCGAGGCCGCCAATCAGCAGCGCGGTCAGCCCGACCAGCGTCAGGTAGAGCGTCAGCCGCTCGAGGAGGCGGCGCACGCCCGGCGCGGCCTCGCGGGTGTCGCGGATGCGCCAGCCGGCTTCGGGATAGCGGTCCTCGAGCTCGCGGCGCAGCGCAACCGCATCGCCGCCCTCGGGCAGACGCAGGCGGTAGCTGAAGTGGATCAGGCTGCCGGGTTGCACCAGCCCGGTTTCCCCCAGGCTGTCCCGCGCCACAAGAACCGTAGGCCCGAAGCGGAGGCCGCGGGCCACCCCATCCGGCTCGCGGACCAGCAGGACGCGCAGCTCGTAGGGCAGTTCGCCGATTTCGATGCGCTCGCCCAGCGCGACGCCGAGGCGCTCCAGCAGCGATGCTTCGACCGCCGCCCCCCACACGCCGTCACGCCGGCCGAGCACCGTGCGCAGGTCCGCGGCGGGGTCCAGCACGGCGGCGCCGTACAGCGGATAGGCATCGTCCACGGCGCGCAGTTCCACCAGGCGGCGCGCGGCGTCTTCCGTGGTGGGCTGGGCCATGGCGCGCATCGCCGCGACCTCGGAGATCGTGGCACGCGCTTCCAGCCAGGCGCGCTGCTCGGCGGTGATCTCGCGGTGGTGCAGGTGCAGGTCCAGGTCGCCGCCCAGCAGCACGCGCCCGTCTTCCCTGAGCCCGGCCAACATGGCCTCGGAAATGGAGCCCACCGCAGCGATGGTCGCCACACCGAGCGCGATGCAGGCGAGAAAGATCCGGAATCCCTTGGTGCCGGTGCGCAGCTCGCGCCGGGCCAGGCGCAGGGCCAGCCTCCAACTCGTCGGGGCTTGTGACGGTGTGCCGGCCAGATCTGTCATGTCGCGCCCACGCCCCTACCCGGAGTCCGGGCCGCCGCCCGCCGGGTCGCCGTCGCGAACTTGGCCGTCGAACAGCGCCACCCGGCGCGCGCACCGCGCGGCCAGCCTGGTATTGTGGGTGACCAGCAGCAAGGTGGTGCCGTGATGGGCCTGGAGGTCGAACAGCAGCTCGATCACCTGCTCGCCGGTTTCGCCGTCCAGGTTGCCGGTCGGTTCGTCGGCCAGCAGCAGGTCCGGCTCGGTCGCGAAGGCCCGCGCCAGGGCGACCCGTTGCTGCTCGCCACCGGAAAGCTGGCCGGGATAGTGCTCCAGGCGGTGATCCAGCCCGACCAGCGCCAGGCACGCGCGGGCGCGGTCGAAGGCGTCGGCGCGGCCGGCGAACTCCAGTGGCACCGCCACGTTCTCGAGCGCCGTCATGGTCGGAATCAGGTGAAAGCCCTGGAACACGATCCCGACCGAGCGGCGGCGGAACAGCGCCAGGCCGTCTTCGTCGAGGGCCGACAGGTCGACGCCCGCCACCTCGACCCGGCCGGCGGTTGGCCGCTCCAGACCGGCGATCACCATGAGCATCGAGGTCTTGCCGGAACCCGACGGGCCGACCACGCTCACCGTCTCCCCCCGGGCCACCTCCAGCGCGAGCGCGCGCAGGATATGCACCGGGCCCGCCGCCGACGGCAGGGTCAGCTCCAGGCCTTCGAGCCGGATCATCGGCCCGCCGGGTGGCACCGGGTCGGTTGGCGTCCCGCTGTCGCTCACGCGCTTCGCTCCCTTCCCTTTCGGCTAGGGGCGGTCCCCGTCCAGGTGGCCCGCCTCCGCGCGGGTCCCGATAGGGCGCGGCCCTATTGTCTGTCAAGCCCGACGCACCAGGTTGACTCGCACGGCCTTGAACTGAATTACTTGGCGCGGCGGAGCATGAGATGCAATTCCTTGGTTCGATGAGCGGCGGCATATGGGGCCGCGCCTTTGCGATGGCTGGTCTCGTTCTCGCGGCGGCCCTGTCTGCGGGAGTCGCCCGGGCCGACGCCGAGGCCCCGGCCATCAAGATCCTGGCGTTCGGCGACAGCCTGGTGCACGGCTACGGCCTGACCGCGGCCGAGACCTTCCCCGTGCAGTTGGAAGCGGCGCTGCGCCGTCTGGGCCATCCGGTGCGGGTGATCAACGCCGGCAACTCCGGCGACACGACGGCCGCGGGACTGGCGCGTCTCGACTGGACGCTTCGGGACGCGCCGGACGCGGTCATCGTGGAGCTGGGCGGCAACGACGGGCTGCGCGGCATCGATCCGGGCGAGACCTACGCGAACCTGGACCGGATCCTCGGCCGCCTGAACGCGGACGGCATCCCGGTTCTGCTGGCCGGCATGCTGGCGCCGCGCAACCTGGGCGCCGATTTTGCGGGCGAGTTCGACGCCGTCTATCCCCGGCTCGCGGATGACCATGGCGTGGCGCTCTATCCCTTCTTCCTCGACGGCGTGGCCGGGGACCCGGCCCTCAACCAGGACGACGGCATCCACCCGAACGGCGCCGGCGTCGCCGTGATCGTCGAACGGATCACGCCCGCGGTGGTCCGGCTGCTCGAGGCCCTGGACGGCGCCCAGGCGCGGCGCGCGGAGCAGAGCGATGGCTGAAGCCCAGGCCTTCGCGGCAACCGACGGCGGATTCCGGGCGGCCTACGCCGCCGGTGGCGCCTGGGGCGATACCACCCAAGCCTGCCTGGAGGCACTCGGCGAGCTGCAGGCGGGCGCGAACCTCGGCTTCGTCTATGCCACCGACGCGTTGTCCGGCGATTTGCAAAGGGTGGTCGAGAAATTGCGCCATAGTACCGGAATCGCCAACTGGGTCGGCACCGTCGGCACCGGCATCAGCGCCTGCGGCGTGGAGATCCACGACCGGCCGGCGCTGGCGGTTTTGGTGGGCGCCTTTGCCGAGGACGGCTTCCGGGTCTTCGAACCCGTTGCGGATGGGTTGGAGGACTTCACGGCGGCGCACGGCGCCTGGATCGAGAAGCGCGCGCCTTATTTCGGCATCGTGCACGCCGACCCGCGGGCCGCGAACCTGCCGGGTCTGCTGGCCGGCCTGTCGGCGCAGACCGCGAGCTTTCTGGTCGGCGGCTTGACCGCGTCGCGCGGTGAGATGGCGCAGATAGCGGGCCGGGTGTCGCACGGCGGCCTGTCCGGCGCGCTGTTTTCGCCAGATCTCCAGGTGGTGACCGGCCTGACCCAGGGCTGCTCGCCGATCGCGCCGCCGCGGGTCGTCACCGAGGCCGACGAAAACGTCGTCATGACGATCGACAACCGCCCGGCCGTCGAGGTCTTCAACGAGGATATCGGCGAGCTTCTGGCCCACGACCCGAGCCGGATCGCTGGTTATATTTTCGCCGCCTTCCCGATTTCCCAATCCGACACCGGCGATTACCTGGTGCGGAACCTGACCGGCATCGATCCCGAGAACGGTTGGTTGGCCGTCGGGCACCTGGTGAGCCCCGGCGACAGAATCATGTTCTGCCGACGCGATCACGACGCCGCCGTGGCCGATATGAAGCGCATGCTGGTCGACGTGAAGCGCCGCGCGGAGCGGCCGCCCAGGGCCGGGGTCTATTACTCCTGCGTCGCGCGCGGACCGCATCTGTTCGGCAGCGATTCTGAAGAGCTGAAGATGATCCGCGACGAGCTGGGCGACCTGCCTCTGGTCGGATTCTTCGCCAATGGCGAGATTTCGCACGACCGGCTATACGGTTATACGGGGGTGTTGGCGCTGTTTCTGTGACCGGCGGCGTACTTCAAGCGACGTACCTCAGGAAGCAACGGAAGCAAGGACCAAACATGGACTACCGGCGGCTGGGACGCAGCGACATCACGGTGAGCACCATTTGCCTGGGGACCATGACCTGGGGCGAGCAGAACACGGAGGCCGAGGCCTTCGAACAGCTCGACTACGCCGTCGATCAGGGCATCAATTTCCTTGATACGGCCGAGATATACGCCGTACCGCCGCGGGCCGAGACCTTCGGGCGCAGCGAGGAGATCATCGGCAACTGGCTGGCTTCGCGAGGTGGCCGGGACCGCATCGTCGTGGCCACCAAGGTGGCGGGCCCCAGCGATGGTTTCCCCTACATTCGCGACGGCAAGCTGCGGCTCGACCGGCGGCACATTTTGCAGGCCGTCGACGACAGCCTCAGGCGCCTCAAGACCGACTACATGGACCTCTATCAGCTCCATTGGCCCGATCGGCAACTCAAGGCCTTCGGGCGCCTGGCCTACGAACCTACCGAGGGCGAAGAAACCCCGATCGAGGAGACCTTGGCGGTGCTGGGCGATCTGGTCCAGGAGGGCAAGGTGCGCGCGGTCGGCCTGTCCAACGAGACGCCGTGGGGGGCCATGCGGTTCCTGACCCTGGCCGAGGCCGGCAAGGGACCGCGCGTGGTTTCGATCCAGAACCCCTACAGCCTGCTCAACCGCAGCTTCGACGCGCGCCTGGCCGAAGTGGCGATCCGCGAGGACTGTGGCCTGTTGGCCTATGCGCCGCTGGGCGGCGGAACCTTGACCGGCAAGTATCTGAACGGCCAGAAGCCCGCCGACGCCCGCTTCATCCTGTTTCCGGACAACCGGCGCTACATGGGCGACCAGGCTGAGGCCGCAGTGTCCGCCTACGTCGCTGTGGCCCGCGATCACGGCCTCGATCCGGCCCAGATGGCGCTCGCCTACGTCGCCTCGCGGCCCTTTCTCACCTCGGCCATCATCGGGGCGACAACCATGGCGCAGTTGAAGCACGACATCGCGGCGAAGGACCTGGTCTTGCCTCGGGCGGTCCTGGACGCTATCGAGGCGGTCCATAGGATCTATACCTATCCCTGCCCCTGAAGGGTGCGGGAGGGCGAGCCGGACACCGGCCAAGCGAGGGAGCGGTTGCGTCATGCGCCTGTTCGTGGCGGTGTCATTGCCGGAAGAGGTTCGCGCCACGCTCGCGGTTCTGGCCAACGGCCTGCCGGGCGCCCGCTGGGTGGACAGCGACAACCTGCATTTGACGCTTCGCTTCCTGGGCGAATTGGACGCCGGCGATGCGGCGGACGTGGACGCGGCCTTTTCGCACGTTCGGGCGCCGGCCTTCGACATGTCGATCGCCGGCCTGGGCCACTTCGGCGAGGGGCGCAAGCCGCGGGCGCTGTGGGTCGGCGTCGCGGCCAATCCGGCGCTCGACCACCTGCATGAAAGGATCGAGCAGGCGCTGGTGCGCGCGGGCCTGCCGCCCGAAGGCCGCAAGTTCAAGCCGCACATCACGCTCGCCCGATTCAAGCGCAATCCGGGCGCCCGCCTACCGGCCTATTTGGCCGAGCACAGCCTGGTGCGCGCCGGGCCGTTCCCGGTGGCGGACTTCAAACTCTATTCCAGCTTCCTGTCGGCCCAGGGGGCGATCCATCAGGTCGAGGCCAGCTATCCTCTGGAGCCGCGCGGCGCCGTTCAGGACTAGCGCTCGACGATGCGGGCCACGCTCGGTGCGTACCCGGCGCCGAACCTTCGTTGGCGCTGTCCCGCGGCTTTGGAACCGTCCGCCGTTCGTCTATCATCGCCTCCGTCATGCGGCAACACGACACACGCCGGATCGTGGTTCTCACAGGCGCCGGGATCTCGAAGGAATCGGGCCTGGACACCTTTCGCGATCCCGATGGTATCTGGGCGACGGTGAGCGTCGAGGAGGTTGCCACGCCTGAAGCATTTGCCCGCAATCCGGTGCGCGTTCACGCCTTCTACAATGCCCGGCGCAGGGGTCTGCTCGGCGATGGGGTAGAACCCAATGCTGCCCATCTGGCCCTGGCGCGGCTCGAGCGGGACTGGCCGGGCGAGACGCTGCTGGTGACGCAGAACATCGACAATCTGCACGAGCGGGCCGGCAGCAAAATCCTGATCCACATGCACGGCGAGTTGCTGAAGGCGCGCTGCGAGGGTTGCGGCGCGGTGATGGCCTGGCACCAGGACATGGAGATGACGACCCCTTGCCCGGGTTGCGAGGCGACCGGTGGCCTGCGGGTGCACGTGGTCTGGTTCGGCGAGATGCCGTTCGAAACGGACCGGATCTACCAGGCCTTGGGGTCGTGCGATCTGTTCGTTTCGATCGGCACGTCGGGCAGCGTCTATCCGGCGGCCGGCTTCGTCCAGGAGGCGCGCCTGAACGGCATCGCCCGCACCGTCGAACTCAATCTGGAGCCCTCCGAGGGGATCACGCTGTTCCACGAGGCCGACCACGGGCCCGCGACCGAGGTGGTGCCGGCCTTCGTCGATCGGGTTCTGCGGGACGGATGGTAGGCGTGGCCGGCCCTTCGGAATCGGCTATGGCCGATCTGCAAGATCTGCTGGCCGCCGCGCGCGCCTGCCGCGTCTGCGAGAAGCATCTGCCGCTGGGGCCGAGACCGATGCTGCGGGCGGGACCGGCCGCGCGGCTGATGATCGTCGGCCAGGCGCCGGGCACCCGGGTGCACGAGACGGGCATTCCGTGGAACGACCCCTCGGGCAACCGCCTGCGGGCCTGGCTCGACCTCGACCGCGAGGCGTTCTACGACGAGGCCCGCATCGCCATCGTGCCGATGGGCTTCTGCTATCCGGGCCGCGATGCGCACGGCGGCGACCGCCCGCCGCGGCCGGAATGCGCGCCGCTCTGGCATCCGCCGTTGCGCGCCGCCCTGCCCCGCGTCGCACTGACCTTGCTGGTCGGCAGCTATGCCCAGGCCTACTACCTGGGTCGCTGCCGCAAGGGTTCCCTGACCGAGACGGTGCGGGTCTGGCGCGACTATCTGCCCGATTTCTGGCCGCTGCCGCATCCGAGCTGGCGCAACACCGCCTGGCTCAAGAAAAACCCCTGGTTCGATCAGGACCTGCTGCCGGATTTGCGGGCGCGGGTGACGGCGCTCCTGGAATCGTGAGCGAATCGTTATCGAACATCAAGCCCGCTTGCGCACGCGGTAGGCGCAGCGCCGCGCGCCGGCCAGGATGTGGTCTTCGCGCTCGACGGTCGCCTCGTCGCCGACCACCGCCTGGAAGACCGCCAGTTCCGAAGCGCAGAGGCCCTGACAGGCCTTGGCCGCCGAGCAGATCGGGCAGTGGTTCTCGACCAGCAGGTAGCCGTCCCCATCGTCGTCGCGAACGACGGCCGCCATGTAGCCCTCCTCGGTGCGGATCTGGGCCAGGGCCTCGAGACGCGCCTTCAGGGTGCGCGCCGGTCTTGCCCGTTCGCGGTAGGCCGCGACCTGCGCGGCGGTGCGGGCGGCTAACAGCTTTTCCATGCCGTCGTCGCCGAAGGTCTCGCGCATCGCGTCAAGCAGGCCCAAGGTCAGGTCGGCGTGCCCGTCGGGGAAAAACCTGTCGGCAGCTTCGGTCAGACGCCACAGCTTGGCCGGCCGGCCGACGGGCCGGGCCTCTTCGTCGAAGGCCACCAGCTTTTCCGCCGCCAGCGCGTAGAGATGCTGGCGCACCGCCATTGCCGAGACGCCCAAGCCAGCCGCCAGCGTGC